>JBBRHJ010000208.1:0-6887 GCA_038222885.1 Bacteroidales bacterium
GAATGTTGCTCAAAAAATTGCCGATCGTCCAGGAGGTTATACCCGTATTTTGCGTACTGGTTTCCGTCAAGGTGATAACGCTGAAATGTGTATCATAGAATTAGTAGATTACAACGAAAACATGTTGAAAGAGAAAGCCGCCAAAAAAGCTGCTCGTACTCGTAGATCGACTGCTGCAAAAAAAGCCGTGGTTGAGACAGCTGCTGTTGTTGAAGAAGCCCCTGTAGCAGAAGCTGCAGCAGCAGTAGAACCAACTGCTGAAAAAGCCGAATAGTCTACTTTCTTTTGTATTCAAATTCAAAGATAAAAGCGAAATCCGTGAGGATTTCGCTTTTTATTTCTACCTATATCCCCTCTTGAATCAACGAAACTAATTCGGTCAATGACATTTTTGCGGATTGGTCGCTGCCTTCGAGTAATGATTCGGCCATATCACGCTTGGTATTATGCAGTTGAATGATTTTTTCTTCTATTGTATTTTCAGCCACTAAGCGATAAATAGTTACTGGACGACTCTGTCCGATGCGGTGAGCACGATCCGAAGCTTGGTCTTCCACCGCTGGGTTCCACCACGGATCCATGTGAATTACATAATCGGCAGCCGTCAGGTTCAGTCCCAAACCACCTGCTTTTAGACTAATTAAAAACAGTTCTCCTTCGCCCGCTTGAAATCTTTTTACGTTTCGTTCTCGCTCGGGTAAGGAGGTAGAGCCATCCAAATATTGGTACTTGATTCCTTTTTTGTCCAAGGCTTCACGCACGATTTTTAGGTGCGTTACAAACTGACTAAACACCAATGCTCGGTGCTTGTTCTCAATTAGTTCGTCCACAATATCGAGAAAAGTAGCTAATTTTGACGATGCTATTTTTATATTCGCATCTACCAATAAAGGGTTGCAACTCGCCTGACGAAGTTTAGTGATTTCGGCCAAAACCTGTAAATGTTTCATGCCCTGATTTCCTTCGCCCAATTCAATATTAGCAAGTGCTTGTCGCCGTAATGCTTCGTAAAATGCCATTTCGGCATCGGACAATTGAATGCGTTTTACAATTTCCGTTTTGGGCGGTAATTCGTCCAATACCGCTGATTTTGTGCGCCGAAGAATAAATGGAGCTATGAGTTTTCGCAAGTACTTACGTGCAGATTCATCGTCAGGTTTTACAAACGAATCGTTAAAGTGTTGGATAGTTCCCAATAAACCGGGGTTTATAAAATTAAACAGATTCCAAATTTCGCCTAAATGATTTTGTAAAGGCGTTCCTGTAAGTGCCACACGGAACGATCCTTTCAATTGCATCGTTACTTTCGAGGTTTTGGTAGCAAAATTCTTGATGACATGCGCTTCATCCAATATAATAGTCGCAAACTCTTTTTCAATAAATAATTTCTCTTCGGATTGGAGTAAGCCATAGGAAGTAATCAGTACATCGCCCGCGCTCAACTGCTCCATTATTTCTTGTCTATTTCCTGAATTTAATGTTCTGATATTCAAAATAGGGGCAAATCGTTGGGATTCAGCTATCCAGTTGCTCACCACCGAAACAGGACAAACTACTAAAGCTGGGCCAGTAGCTGAGCGATGCAATAAAATTCCCAAAGTTTGTATGGTTTTACCCAATCCCATATCGTCGGCCAAACAAGCTCCACCTTCCCATTCGGCCAAGCGAGCCATCCATCTGAACCCGTCTTCTTGATAAGGGCGTAGTTCAGCTTGTAAATTCTCTGGGATATTTATTTTCTCAACCTCCGATGTATTTACTCGTTGACGGAAATCTTTCCAACCTTTATCAGCTTTCAAATGATCCACATTTTCAAAGAAATCGCCCAAGGCCATGGAGGCAAATTTATTCATTTGCAAACCATCTTTCCCACTTGTGCTGAAACTGTATAGTTCTTCCAAGCGTCTTTTCATCTCGGTGCTCAACGCCAAAAATTCACCATCTTTAAGTTCAATAAATTTATCATGACTTTTAGCCACCATGTTCATCAATTGCTGTAAAGTAATGACTGTATCCTCATCCACTTTCAGTTCCCCATCCAGTTCAAACCAGTTCGTTTTGCTTTTGATGCGCAAATTCAAATTTCCAAAGTTCGCTGTTCCTTTGATTTTAAATCGTTCACCTTCTGGCCATTCCACTACACAAATATCTTTGTGTTTGGTAATAATATCCAACAAATGAAGTGAATCCAGCGGTTCATCAAATGATATTAAATCATCGCTCATATCCACACTTTCCAAAGCTTGAATATCGGCAAGTAAGGTGTTGGATAAGGCAAGTTCTTGTTTCAAATCGCGTTTAACTTGTAGCTGAGTTCCGTTTTCGTTGGCAATAAGCACTTTGCCGCCAACTCCGGGTTTGCAGTAGGGTGGATGTTCGCCAAAAGGTTTACTGAAAAGTTCGGCTTTTAGTCCATCGCCATAAGGTAAGAGTTGAACTCTGATGCGGGTGTCAGGCTTTACTTCCTTTACTTTGACACGCTCGCTTCCAGTAGCAATCAGGTCGGAATGCACGGTCATGTGTTTGCTAAAACCGCCCAACAATTGTATCAATTTATCCTTGCCTTGCTCGGGAACAATGATTTTTTGCTGCGCTAGAATATTGATAATATTCCGTTGCTGTGCCGACAATTCATATAATTTGTAACGTGTATTGGTTTCTTTTTCGATGGTTATCGCATTTGTGGTGGGTTCAATATCAGTTTTCAAGGTATAACCGCCAGAAGTTTTAGTTACTTTTATTTGCGGTTGCGCGGCAATAAGTTCAACCGAAACATCGCTTGTGCCATTCAGAAAAATATAAGGATGCCCGATTAATGCCACCAAGGTTTTTTCGGTAAAATCATAATAATCACCATCGTAATAGTTGCTATAACGTTTTAATGTTTTTGCAACGCGAGCATCTTGATCGGTCATACCAGCCACTGTGCCACCAAAAAATGTCTTCAAAGCAATGTTTCTTCCACTCGACCATCCGCCTTTGGCTGAGCGGGTTTGCAATATGGGCTGAACGGTATTGCTTTTGGGTGAAAAATAATAAACTACCCGATTTTTATTTTCGTCATCTTTGCCTTTGCCGGTTGCTTTTGCACCATCCAATCCCATTGAAAGCAATAGATTGAGTGATTTTTCCCATTCTTCTTGCCTCGAAATATTGGAGAAAACTGCTTTATAACTCATTTCTTGTGAAATTTGATTGTATAATTTTACACAATCTGAGCTATTGTACCAAATTTTCATGGCATAAGCTAGCTCGTAAGCCAAAATTAAATAACCGTTTTTATGTGCAGTATTTACAACCTTCAGCATGGCATTCTCCAAGGAGGCATGTGGTTTAGCATCGGCTAAAAAACAAACACAAATAAAAAGAATTGACTGTAAATCAAGTTGCTCTTTTTTTACATAAGCCAACATGGTATCGGTCAAACCTTTTTTAGCAGTATTTTCATTGGTAAGGTTGTACAGTATTGCTTTGAAATAATAATCATATTGAGAATAAGTGTTTTTATCCAGTGCTTTTAATATCTTTTGAGTGCGAACGGTTGCCGATTCGGCATCGATACAACGCAAAGTGCTAAGAAAATAAAATGAGTTGAAAAGATTAGTTGGAAGTTGGATGTTTTTTCGCTGTAATCGTTCAAGTTTAATGCCTTTATCAAAATCAGAAATTGCCGACTTGTAATCTTGTTTTAAAAGACTTAAAATGGCTGAATTGTAGTAAAAGTGCTCGTTATTATTTTCAACTGACGTGCGCTTTTCGAAATTCCCAGCCAGATAAAGCGAAGTATCAGTAATTTTCTGAACTTTATAAACTGTATCCTTTGGTAAGGAATTTTGTGCCTTTTCAATAAATTGCTCTATCTTGGCTATAGGCTGTAATTGAAGCAATAAAGCATCAGTTTTATATTTTATCAGGTTATTTAATATATTGAAGTTAATGTGTGACAGTAAGGGCTCGTATGCCGGATAGTCAAAAATGCTTGACAATTCCTTCATATTTATACTCGACATCGAATTTAACATCTCCTCTTGTGCCACAATAAATCCTTTTTTATCGTGTAATAGGCAATACAAAAAGGCTCTAAAAAGTTCATTATTGTCAGTGCCTCTATAATAGAAAAAATCTTGTGTTTTTTTTATAATCTTCCATTCCACATCAAAGTCTGTCAACTCAGGGAAAACAAAGAACATAAAATCGTGGGACGTCACGAAGGTTTTGCGATTTCCAAAATTCTTTTCCTGAATGCTAAATATATTATACTTAACCGCCTCATCTAGGCATGCAACCACTGCTTTTTGGGTTAGTTTCTGCTTATAAACCAACATTTCGGTAATGTCCGATGGGTAATTGAAACTCATTTTAAATGCCGAAGCTTTTAAAATTAATTGCTCTGTAGGAGTAAGTTTATTATAAAAATCGAGTTGATATTTTTCCATTGGATGTATTTGATTCTCTGTTGTGGGTTGACTATTAGTTTTTGTCTATGGTTATTTAAAGTATTTCTGCAAAAGTTCTATCCTCTGTAGCAATAATATCGTTTTCAGATATTTATAAGTCTCATTACTCATACTTACATCATCAATTTGCGAATACATGGCTTCCAATTCTAACATAATACCATGTTTTAGTATGCACATTAGTTTATCAACCTGAAAAGTTGACATTTCATACAAAGTAATAGATTTTCTGTTGATGAAAATATTTTTAAAATTAGGAATGTGATTGCTATTCTTTTCTGATGAGATCATCATTGTAAGAAAGGTTTTTCTTAATCTAAGTAAAGGGTAATCAGGATACAGACTATGATATTCTGAAACTTTTTTACTATATTCATTTTTGTTCTCAGAAATCATATACAGCAATTTTAAGTAGCACAGATAAGGAATATTCCCCAATTTGTTGAATAAATACTCCAAAGGCTTCTTTGCTTTTTTAGGAGTTTCTGACACAAGAGTTAGTAGATCATCGAGTTTCTCTTTGTCCTCTCTACTTACAATTATATCAGGACTGATGCCTAAAAATTCGTTATTGTAATCATCTTCAGCGATTTTTATTTCTAATTCAGGCTTCCATTTTTCTATTAAGTTTTCCACCTCATCTTTATCGAAAACTTCAAGATAAATTTTATTTGTCAAGTCAGTCATCGTAATCCTATCTTCATCGGTATAATCATCCATGTTTTTCTTGGACATTTCCAAAAACAATCTTTTCAGCGCTTCCAAGTTTAAATTAGAATGCTCGTTTTCAGACTCATAAGCATCCTCTTCATCAACGGGGTAAATTACAGTGAAATTTCCTTTTCCTACCGTTTTTTCTAATTGTACAATCACTTGTTTTACTTTTGCTGCCGAGTCATCCTCTGAAACAATATATACAGGCTGGCCATCTCTACCACATTCTATATCAATCAATTCTATATCTTCTTTATCATCTTTGAGTAAATATTGGGTTACATTCTTGAAATTTTTATCCGATTTAAATCCTAATTCATCGGCATCGGCATAAGCTGCAAAAATAATATTGTGAGCTAAAATATATGGAATTTTTTCTACTTCGAAATCTTCTTTCATTACTTCTTTCAAGTCTTCGTACTGTGCCTCTTCTGTATTAAAACCATAATAAGTGTTGGTAATTCCAAAGCAGTATAAATCAAGCATATATACGGCAAATGTGAAGTTTTCGTTAGCGTGATTCCTCGAAATAACGATATTGGCTGTACCAATTTCTTTCCAGTTGCTATTTATCAAACATTCATTAAGCGGTAAGTTCCTGGCTTTCTGACGAATGTAATTTTCGGGACTTAGCTTTGGAGCTTGCTGTGGTTTCTTGTTTTTTGCCATTTTGCTATCAATAATTTTACTCATACAAAAGTAATTTATTTTTTAGTGAATTAAAAATGAATATTGACCTTTTCGATTTAAATAAAATGAAGGAATAAGGGAAGTTGTTTTGTTGTCGGGATGCTACTACGGGGCTACGCATATATAGACTGCAAGAAACAAGAATCAAAGCCATAAATATTCGTTACATAAAAAACCTTCTTTTTATATTGAAACCCTAGTAGTGAGCATATTCCCAATAAGTTTACCCTTATTATCTTTGTATAAACTAAAAAAGCAGTTTACGCAAAACAAAAAGCGGAAGCAGAAACCACAGGAATATCAAACTGCCCGAATTGTGCCATCGGTCATGATGTTAACAAAAAGAAGATTTGGAATTTGATTGATATGGATGCCGATCATGTGGCAGCTTGGAGCAAAGGTGGTGCAACAGATTCAAAAAACTGCCAGATGTTGTGCAAAACCCTCAATCGAGCAAAAGGAAATCGGTAGAGAGTATGACAGAAATTTATTAATCCTAACAGGTTTTCAAAAACTGTTAGGTGGGCTGTCAAAAATTAACTGTGTGGTTTTAAAATCTTCGTTCCAAGACAAGTTTAAAATGCATTAATTGAATTGCGACAAGTATGAATTGGATTGGGCTTTAGCCCATTCTTAATGATAATAATAGCAACAGGGCTTTAGCCAAAATGTTGTAAAAGAAGAATTTGGCTAAAGCCAATATCAAATTCAATTTTAAATCCTCCAGCTAAAGCTGGAGGCAATTCAAAAGCTGGAGGCAATTCAAAAAAAATAGAACGAAAATTATTTCTACTAAATATCAATTTTTGACAGCCTACCTAACAGGTTTCAAAAACCTGTTAGGTCTAATTATCAGTTTTCTAAATAGATATAAGCAATAATTGTCTTCAATTTCCACTGTGAGCTTGGGCAGAGGCAACTATTTAAAAATCTTTCTATCATTCAAAGCCTTTTGATACTTACGGGCGTTAAGTTGGTGTTCTTTGTAATTTTCAGCAAAATTATGTTCGCCATTCAAAGTTTCTT
>JBBRHJ010000209.1:0-6831 GCA_038222885.1 Bacteroidales bacterium
TGGAACGATCAGCAGGGTTTTTATATCTATAGAAATGAACGACTACTACTGGCCGGCGAATGGTTGGGCATGTTCAGAAAAGAGGAGCATTACAAACTTGCCAGAATACAGGTAGACTTGCCAAACAATCTGGATGCGGAATGGCAGATTGATATAAAAAAGTCTGTTGCCCGCCCACCCTTAATATTAAGAGATCAGCTAAAAGCTTATGCAAGTAAAGTAAGAGCGCAGGCAGTTGAAGTTTACCGCCATAAAGGAAAAATATTGCAGCGTAAATATGCAAGTGTTCAATTTAAACCGGTATGGAATGAAAAGATGAGGCATGGCAAAAGGTTTTATGAAGTGAATAGAGAACATCCTGTTGTCAGTACGTTGGTTGCTTCTTTAAATGGAAAAGCCAGCGATATAAATCAGTTGCTTCGGTTTATCGAAGAAACTGTGCCTGTGCCTTTGATCACTATAAAAGAAAGTGAACAGCCGGAGTTGCAGGGGCAACCTTTTGAAGATGCAGATCAGGAACCAATACGCAAAGCAATGAAACAGATGTACGATAAACTGATAATTGAAGGCAGAAGCGCAGATCAAGTGAAAGCAATTATTTTGAATATTGAACCTTTTAATTTATATCCTCAGTTTATAGAATTTATAAACCAATAACTATGATCGAAAATGCTGTCCGCACTATAAGAACACTATTGCCATTATCCGGTTCAGTAACTCCCCAACAAATAGACGATGCCGTAAATATGGCCTGGGGCATTCCTCAATATTCAACCATTGATAAAGATTTTTTGATCAGACAAATTCAGGCTATTTACAATATCAGAATGGATGAGTACAGAATCATTGAATCATCAGAAAGAAGGAAGCCATGGCTACTTTCACAAAAAACAACAATCTGGCCTGCCGATAAATCGACCTTCTGGAAAAGGTATCGGGATTACCTACAAATTGAGAAGAACTTTGCGCCTGAAGTGATCGGTAAATTAGACAGATTAACCGACAAGATTCTGGATAGCTTATTCGACCCAAAACAAAATGTTGCTATTGATAAAAGAGGATTAGTTGTAGGTCAGGTGCAGTCTGGTAAAACATCCAATTATACAGGGTTGATTTGTAAAGCTGCTGATTCAGGATATAAACTGATCATCGTTTTAGCTGGTATACATAATAGTTTAAGAAGCCAGACACAATTGAGATTGGATGAAGGGTTTCTTGGCTATGATACACAGGTAGACAGAGTAAACAAAGAGAACAGGAGGAATATTGGTGTTGGTATCATTGACTCTTCATTGATAGTTCATCCGCTTACTTCAAGCCTTGAGAAAGGAGATTTCAGATCTGCAACAGCGAATGCAGGTCTTACAAATTTTAATACCTCAGAGCCTATACTTGCAGTAGTAAAAAAGAATGGCAGTGTATTAAATCGTCTGCTTCAATGGTTGATGGCACAATCGAGTCAAACTCCAGATGGCACGAGGGTAATTCGAAATAAATCATTGTTGTTGATTGATGATGAGGCTGACAATGCTTCCATAAACACCAGAAAGGAAGATGATGGTACTACAAAAATAAATGGCTTGATTAGAGATATCCTTAGGTTATTTGACAGGAGTGCATACGTTGGTTATACTGCCACACCATTTGCAAATATTTTCATCGATAAAGACGAGGATAATTTATTTCCAAGAGATTTTATTGTTAATCTGCCTGCTCCATCAAATTATATTGGACCGGAAAAAGTATTTGGTTTTGAAATGCTGGATGATGATGATGATTCCAACACTGTCTTGCCTATTGTAAGAAGAATTGACGATCATCAGCCATTCTTGCCGGATGCATTAAAGCATGTAGACAATTTTTATGAGTTTGGAAGCGACCCTGCTGGTAGAAAGGTAATCCCTTTGCCAACAGAGGTTCCGGAATCTTTGAAGCTTGCCATTAAATGTTTTATTCTCACCTGCACAATAAGAAGGTTAAGGGGGCAGGTAAAGGTTCACAACTCAATGCTCATTCATATTTCAAGATTAATTGTATGGCAAAAACAAATAAAGGAATTAGTTGAAAATACATTCGATTTTTACAGACGAGGTATAGAAATGAATGTGCCTTTAATTATTGAAGAACTTAGATATGCCTTTGAGGAAGATACAGCAAACTACAAATCTTATACGTCTACATCGGAACAAATTGTAAATAGCGACCTCATAAAAATTGATTCTAATTCGCAGGTACATTCATGGGAAGAAGTACTTCCTTTATTGAATGAAGCAGCTTCAATTATTCAGGTGAAAGAAATTAATGGTGGTTCTGCAGATGTACTCAATTATTTCGATAATGAAGACGGCATTTCTATTATTGCAATTGGTGGCGATAAGCTTTCAAGAGGATTAACGCTCGAAGGATTATCAGTAAGCTATTATTTGAGGGCATCAAAAATGTATGATACCTTAATGCAAATGGGACGATGGTTTGGGTACAGACCCGGTTACGTAGATCTATGCAGATTGTTTGTAAGCAGGGAATTAAATGAATGGTTCTGTCACATTACGTTGGCAACTCAGCAATTGAGAGATGAGTTTGATTACATGTCGGATGTTGCCGGAAGTACTCCTGATGAGTTTGCGCTTCGGGTTAGAACACATCCTGGCGTATTACAAATTTCTGCTTCTAATAAAATTCGACGTGCAATAGAAGTGAGAGTTTCATGGTCGGGTATTTTAGTTGAATCATATGAGCTATCGAAAAGGCTAGAAACGATCAAAAATAATTTTGATGCTGCTGAAACGCTTATTAATTCACTTGGCCAACTTACTCAGAGAGGGAGCAATTTTTATCTATGGAATGAAGTTCAGATAGTAAGAATAAAAGAATTTCTCAGACAATTCGTAAGCCATGATAATTTGAAATCTGCGGCATCGTCTAATCTTCTAAGATTCATAGAGACGAATGAACGCTACGATGAACTTACAAATTGGTCTGTTGGAATCATATCAAAAGAAAAACTTGGTAATGTAGTTTCAATAGCGGGGCATCAAGTCGGATTAATACTACGAAGAGAGGATAAGTATAAATCAAATGAAGAATTATATTACATTAAAAAGTCGCATATTATAAGTCCCGGTGATGAGTTTATTGACCTGACAGTTGATGAATATCAGGAAGCGATTAAACAAACTCAAGCTTCATGGATATCTTTTGGCAAAGAAGGCAAACCTTCATTTCCAAGTGGGAAAATAGTTAGAAATACAATTCGAAAACCAAATCGGCCATTGTTACTTATTTATTGCTTAGACCCTGCCGGAGCTGAAGTAGTTCCAGATCTTCCAATTATTGGTTATGCAATTAGTTTCCCAGCTAATGACAGAGATGATGCAGTAAGCTTTGCTGTTCATGAGCAACTTTTAACACAATTTGATCAGCAAGACGAGATTGAAATAAATCAGCAAGATGACGAAGATTAATGAAATATGGAATGAGATGGAGAGCGATGACTCGTTGCCAACAGGCTTATTGCTTCGCCGGTATTCAGCTCTTGTATTATCTGACATTTATGTTGGTTTCAAGCGGTCTGAAAAACTTAGATGTATTGCATTAAGACTTCAAAATGTCAATACTGTGAGTCTTGGACGATACACTAATCTTAAGGATATTAAACCTGAGTTGATTCCTGATGAAAAAGATAATTCAAAAACGTATTTACTTTTGGTGCTTTTGAATTTAGATCATCAGGATGTTTTTGCTACACTCTGCGAAGATTTAATTGAAGGGATTTCAAAAATTACAGATGAACAAAAAGTTATCAAGGAATTATTAAACCGTCTTGAAAAATGGAAATCACTTTTTGATAAAGCCTCGGCTGAAGGATTGAGTAAAGAGGAACAAAGAGGATTGTATGGGGAACTTTATTTTTTAAGAAAATGGCTTACAAATTCAAAAGACTTTCAGAATTATATTCAATCATGGCTAGGCCCTGAAAAAGCAATCCGTGATTTTGAAGTAAATGGTTGGGCACTGGAAGTAAAAACTACCCATGGTAATAATCATCAAAAAATCCACATAAACAGTGAAAGACAATTGGACATTGATAATTTAAATACACTCATACTTTTGCATCTGTCATTAGAAGTTCAGCAGCAAAATGGAGAAAGCCTGAATAATATAGTGGATGAAATTAATCTGCTCCTAAATACAGATATATCTTCTCAAATGAAATTTAGAGTTAAGCTTATGCAAGCTGGTTACTTTAATAATCACAGAGCCTTTTATGAAAGTGCAGGCTATCAAATCAGAAATGAAATATATTATTTAGTGAACGAAGGCTTTCCACGAATCGAAGAAAAGGATATTCCTAAAGGAGTTGGTGATGTTAAATACAGCATCATACTTTCTGAATATACAGATTATATTATCACGGAATCTGAAGTACTAAAAATGATAAACTAACATGGAAAATAACGAGTTAAATAAGTTTTATCTTAACCTGCAACAAGATATCAGATCTGAACAATTATCTGAGGAAGACGGTGGTACATTAGAACAGTTGTTCACTCAGGCTGCAGTTAATTTATTATCAGATACCGGTGAAACTGAAAATGCAAGAATCGCTTATCATGAAAGTGCCATTCCTAGAAACAGGCATAAAATAAATGCTTATGCAATTTCTGATAACTATGAAACGCTGGACCTTTTCATAACGATTTTCAAGTGTACTGAGGAGCCATCAAGAATACAAAAAACAGAAATTGACGACAATACAAATCTTATTGTCAATTTTTTCAGGAAAGCTAAATTCAAAGATTTTACAAATGAGTTGGAAGAGTCTTCAGAGATCTTTGATCTGGCTCATACACTTAGTGACTCTGCCTTATTAAAAGATACACTTGTAAGAGTAAATGCGATTATAATTACTGATGGCATTTATCCAGGCGAAATAACAGCCACCAAAACGATTTCAGGTTATCCGATTTATTTTAAAATTGTCGATCTGAATTATCTCTATAACATTTCAGAGAAATCACACATACCAATTGAAATAAATTTTGAGCAAGACGGCTTTACAGTTCCATGTATTCAATCGCCATCCATTAATGATGAATATCAGTCTTATCTGGCTATTATTTCAGGCGATGCATTGGTAAATATTTATGAGCGTTATGGAGCCCGGCTGCTGGAACAAAATGTACGATCATTTTTGCAGTTTACCGGGAAAGTAAATGGAGGCATAAGAAATACAATTCTTAATGAACCACATATGTTTTTGGCTTTTAATAATGGGATTGCAGCTACAGCGGATAGTGTTGATCTTGCAGAATCTGAAGAAGGAAATGGATTTGTTATTACTAAAGTAAGTGATTTTCAAATTGTAAATGGTGGACAAACAACTGCTTCAATTTATCATACATGGAAAAAGGATAAGAAAGACGTTTCCGGTATTCATGTTCAGGTTAAGCTTTCAGTAGTAAAAAATAAGGAAAAGTTTAGTGATATTGTAAGTCAGATTTCACAATATGCTAATACGCAAAATAAAGTTTCTGTTTCTGATCTTAGTTCAAACAGGCCATATCATATTGAGTTGGAAAAACTATCAAGAAGTATATGGGCTCCGCCGATTGAAGGTAAGTCAACACAGACGAGATGGTTTTATGATCGGGCACGAGGTCAATATAAAAATGCAAGAATTAAGGAAGGGTTTACAAAAGCAAAACAAACTGCCTTCGATCTCAAAAACCCAAAATCTCAAGTCTTCTCGAAGGAAGATGTTGCAAAATATATAAACTCTTACCAGGAAGTTTTTGATGGCAAAAAATTGGTAATAGGTCCACACTTTGTGGTAAGAGGTAATCAGAAAAACTATGTACAGTTTATGAATTACAATCTGGCTAAAAAGACAGACAGCATCTATTTTGAAGATATAATTTCAAAAGCAATTTTATTTCGGGCTGCGGAAAAAGTCTATGGCGTTAAGCCAAATGCAATTGGCGATATGAGATATGTAACAGTACCTTATTCAATTGCTTACTTATCATTTATTACTCATGGCAAACTTGACTTGTATAAAATCTGGAAAGCTCAATCCATATCAAAAGAATTGAAGATTTTTCTTCATGGATTAATGATACAGATAGAGGCATTCGTAAAGCAAACCGCACCCGGATCTTTATACGGAGAATGGGCTAAGCGGGAAGAGTGCTGGGAACAATTAAAAAGACAAAAGTTGGAAATAGATATAACAATTATTAAAGCTGATATGGCGGATGCTAAAAGCAACGCACAACGGAAAAAAATTACAGAAGAAGATTCAGAAGCTTTGCATATTCAGGAAGAAATAGTCAGATTAAAATCTATTCCCCCTAATGTGTGGCAGAGTATCGAAGAGTGGGGTAAGGTTACAGAACTTCTCACATCAAATCAGCAAACATGGGCATGGAATATTGCAATAAGGCTAAAAAATAATAACAAACTCACTGATCATGAGAGAATGACCGGTACAAAAATTCTGGAAATAGTAATTAATAATTCACCTGAGCTACTTGCGGAGATTGAATAAAAATCAATTGCTATTTTAAGGAAACTCTTGCCGAGCCCAGTATCCTTGTGTCTCGCCGGGGTCTTCGCAGCAGTGCCAATGTGAGCAGGGCGAGACCCCGGCGCAGAAAAGATGCTTAAATTTATAGACACCCGCTGCATCCAAAATTAAACACATGGCAATTCGTTATAAACATTCAGACGAATACAGCACTTATTTCTGCACGTTTACCTGTTGCGGCTGGAAAAACCTTTTTGAAATTACCAATACCTATTTTGCAGTTTACAATTGGTTTAAATGTG
>JBBRHJ010000210.1:0-6755 GCA_038222885.1 Bacteroidales bacterium
CATTTTAGTTACTTTCAAGAGTTGTTTCCGGTTCTTGAAAGCTCCATTTTCTGTTCTGAAGTTTACAATATTTTGAGCAATTTGTGGGCCTAATCCTGAAACATAAGTCAATAAATGTTTGCTGGCCGTGTTCAGATTTACACCGACTTTATTCACTGCATTTTCCACCGTTTGTTCCAATGCCTTTTTGAGCAAAGCCTGATCTACATCATGCTGATATTGTCCCACACCGATTGATTTTGGTTCAATTTTCACTAATTCTGCCAATGGGTCCATCAATCGTCGACCAATAGACACAGCACCTCTAACGGTAACATCATAATCAGGAAATTCCTCGCGTGCAATTTTGGATGCAGAATAAATTGATGCACCATTTTCACTTACTGCAAATACTTTCACTTCACGGTCGTAGCGGGTGTTTTGAATAAAATGCTCCGTTTCTCTTCCTGCTGTTCCATTTCCAATAGCAATGGCTTGAATATCATAAGCCTCCACCATTTTCTGGATTTTACGACTTGCTTGTGCGTACTCGTTTTGTGGCGGATGCGGATAAATGGTTTCGTTGTGCAATAAATTTCCTTGTTTATCCAGACAAACCACTTTACAACCTGATCGAAATCCCGGATCTATTCCCAAAGTTCGCTTCTGTCCTAAAGGTGCTGCTAACAATAATTGTCGCAAGTTTTCAGCAAAAACCCGAATTGCTTCCACATCGGCTTTGGCTTTGCTTTCGGCAGCAAATTCATTTTCAATACTTGGTTTCAACAATCGTTTGTAAGCATCTTTTACGGCTTCAGCTACTAATTTGCCTGAGTCATTATTGCTTTTTACAAATATTCGTTCCAATTTTTCGAGAGAATGTTCGTCGTCAGGACTAATATTCACACGGACAAATCCATCAGCTTCTGCTCGTCGCATAGCCAATATTCTGTGCGATGAACAGCGACTTAGTTTTTCGCTCATATCAAAATAATCCCTGTATTTCTGGGCTTCTTCTTCCTTGCCAGCAATCAATTTTGAGCTGATTACGGCTTCGTAACTGAAAATTCTACGGATGGCGTTTCGGGCAGATTCGCTTTCGTTCACCCATTCGGCCATGATGTCGTTGGCTCCATTCAATGCTTCGCTAACGGATTCTACTTTGCCTTTTACAAACTTTGCAGCCATTAAGTTTACATCGCCTTGTTGCTGTGTCATTATCATTTTGGCTAAAGGTTCTAAGCCTTTTTCGCGTGCAATTTCAGCTTTGGTTCTTCTTTTGGGTTTGTAGGGTAAATAAATGTCCTCCAATTCTGTTGAATTCCAGCAGTTTTCAATCCTTTTTTTAAGCTCCTCAGTTAACTTATCCTGCTCGTCTATAGTTTTTAAAATGGTTTCTTTACGTTTTTCTAATTCACAAAGTTTCTCATATTGTTCCTTATTATCAGCCAATTGCACTTCATCCATGCCGTCGGTCATTTCTTTTCTGTAGCGACTGATAAATGGAATAGTTGCCCCTTCGTCAAACAGTTGAATGGCATTGCGGATTTGTTTTTCGGAAAGTTGTAAGCTTTTTGATATGAGCTGTATAAAGTAGGGGAGTGAATTTGTCATTGTTTTATTGAATTAAATCTGAAAATTATCGGAATAAATAGATGCAGGTGAATTAATGTAAAATTTTATAAATCAGCTCTTTCAGAATCTCACCGTCAGCAACACCATTGCTTTCTATTCCTTTTCCTCGGGCATCTGTTTCACGTATCAGACTGATAATATTCATTGTTTTCCAAGCACCAAAAGTCTGTGCTGCTTTTTGGTAATCTTTTACAAAGTAGGGGTTTATTTTTAACTCGGAGGCCACTGCCATCTGACTTTTATCGGGTAGATAATGATAGAGCATTATATTGCTGAAATAACTAAACAGTTGTGACAAAACCACGACCATTGGATTGGTTTTTTTATTGTCGGCAAAATAACGAATTATTCTGTTGGCTTTTAGTATATCTTTGTTTATCAGGGCTGTTTGTAGTTCAAACACATTAAAATCCTTGCTGATTCCAATGTTTTTTTCGATATGTTCGGGAGTAATTCTATTGGTATTGGCAGGCTTTGTGAGCAAAAGTTTATCAATTTCGTTTACTACTTTACTCAAATCAGTACCTAAAAACTCAGTTAACATAACGATGGCTTTTTCGTCGGCAGTTACATTTTTAGTTTTCAGGTATTTATTAATCCAGCCACTCATTTCATAATCGCGTAATTTTTGCGATTCAAAAACAACAGCAGTTTTTGAAATATCTAACACCCATTTTTTTCGTTTATCCGGTGTTCCGTATTTATAAGCAAAAACTAAAATAGTAGTTGAAAGTGGTTTTTGAATATAGTATTGTAATGAATCCCAGTCTTTTATCATCTGAGCTTCTTTTACTATTACCACTTGATAGGGCGAAAGCATGGGATACCTTTTGGCGGCATTGATGATAGTTGCCATATCAGTATCTTTTCCATAAACTACGGTCATGTCAAATTCCTTCTGACTTTCGTCCAACACTTCATTTTGTATATAATCAGTGATTTGGTCGATATAATAAGCTTCTTCGCCCATTAAAAGATAAATGGGCGAGAACGATTTTCTTTGCAAATCGCTTAATATCTGTTCGTAAGTGATAGTTTGTTTAGCCATTTACAGTTTGAAAACTTTTTATAAAATTGATTAATTGAGAAGGGAATTTTCAGAAAATCCAAATCCAATTATCTATAAGTTGTTTTTGTTACCCTGAACTCAGTTCTACGGTTAATTTGGTTCGCTATTTCCTGTTTGTCGGGTAGGAGTTTGGTTACAAAAGACTCGCTCAACACATCATTTTCTTTCAAAAAACTATGTTTTGTGGCAGTAGCGACATCCACTACGAAAGGATTATCTTCGCCATAACCTTTCGACGTAAGTCTTGCAGCTGGAATGCCATAAGCTATCAAATAATCAACTACTGATTTTGCTCTTTTCTCCGAAAGTTGCCTATTTCCATCCTGATTACCAACATAATCGGTATGAGCACTGATTTCGATAGTTATATTCGGATTGCTCGTCAATATATCAATCAAATCTTTAAGTCCCTTTTCTGACGCTGCTGTTAAATCCCATTTGCCAAATTCGTAAAAAATATTCTCAACTTGGATAGGTTTGTAAATCGTAGTTAGTTTAAAATCTTGATTTATAAGTTGATTGCCCGACATATCAGCTGTCGATAATTTACCTTCTTTGTTCAGATAACCTCGAGCCGACGCCATCATCACACATTCAAGATTTTTATCAAGTTTAATGCGGTAAGTACCATCTTTTTTGGTCTGAACACGTACATTAAGACCAGTATTACTTACCAATTTGACCAATGCATCAGGTATTGGAGTTTGATTTTCATCTACAACTTTTCCTTCCAAAACGTATTCGTATTGCGGTAGTTCAAACGAATAAATTGCATCATAACCACGCGATTCGCCTCTATTGGAACTGAAAAATCCTTTGTCAAGTTTGGCTTCGAAAGTCATTCCAAAATCATCGCCATTAGAATTGATAGGAACACCCATATTTGTAACCTGCCAATAGTCATTTTTCATTGGAACAGCCTTGAAAATATCCAATCCACCCAAGCCAGCATGTCCGGTAGACGAAAAATAAAGTGTCCCATCAAACCTTACAATTGGGAACATTTCATCGCCTTCGGTATTAATTTCTTTGCCTAAATTTTCAATTTCCTTACATTCGCCGCCTTGATATTTGGCTTTCCAAATATCTTTTCCTCCACGTCCTTTTTGCGAGTCGGAAACGAAATATAATGTTTCGCCATCGGGAGCAAGGGCTGGATGACCAACTGAAACGGTACTGTCTTTGAAAATACTTAATTCCTTAGGTTCGCTCCAAGTGCCACCGGCTCTGTTCGAGATCATAATTTTAGTGCCCGATTCTGAGTTTGCAATTTGAGTGGCACGAGTAAAAAACATGGTACTTCCGTCCGATGAGATGCAACTTGCCCCATTATCGGTCGATTTAGTGTTAATTTCCTCGCCTATAGATTCCGGTTTTTCCCATTTTCCAGCCGCATTTTTTCTGGCAGAATAAATATTGCTCAATTGCATGCCTGTAACAGTAGAATTTCGCAGCACTGCTTTGTTGTTAATGACTCTATTGGAACTGAAAAATAATACTTCGGCATCAGCATTTAAAAATGTAGGGCTGAAATTATAGGATCGCCTTGCATTGAAAGCATCGAACTTTTTAACCGTGTAAGCAGTCGGATTTGCTTTTAAAAACTCAACATATTCAAGTACTTTCACCCCATTTTGTGCCAAAGTATTGAGCGAATCTTTTTCAAAATATATTGAATAATTCTTGTTCGCATCTTTGTATTTTGCATTTCGCTGTAAAGCTTGGGCGTATCTCAAAAATACCAAACTATCGGCATAACCAAACCTGATGGCATTATTGTAGATTGGTTCGGCATTGCTATAATTTAATATTCTGGAACATTCGGCTTGATTAAATGCAACTCTTGCACGCAACTCTTTATCTTTCGCAGGAATCTTTGAAAACACTTTTCTGTAACTTTCACCCGCTGCAAAATACTCACCCGCCTCGAATTGTTTATCCGCTTTTTTGATATATGATTTCATGCTACAAGCTTGTATGAAGATTGTAACCGAAATTATCAATAAAAAATAAAGATGTTTTTTTTGCATAGTGTGTATTTAGTTACGAGAAAAAAAAGTTACGAGTTAGTAAAAAAGTTGACAAGTAAACAAGTAAACAAGTAAACAAGGTTACAAGTAAACGAGTAAACAATGAATTCAATTAGTTTTACAAAATATACAGAATGTGTCTTCAAGTCCCCTTTAGGGGATTTAGGGGCCGATTACTCAAACTCATGTATCACCAATCCCGACCTTAACTTTGGCTCAAACCAAGTAGTTTTAGGCGGCATAATATTTCCTGAATCAGCAATATTAATTAATTGTTCCATAGAAACTGGATACAATGCCAAAGCGACTTTCATTTCCTGACTGTCAACTCTTTTTTGCAGTTCGCCAAGTCCACGAATTCCACCCACGAAATCGATACGTTTATCGCTGCGTAAATCTTTAACCCCCAAGATGTTATCTAAGATTAATTCTGATGAAATTGTTACATCAAGTACTCCAATTGGGTCATTGTCGTTATAAGTTCCCGCTTTTGCAGTGAGCGAATACCACAAGCCCGATAGATACAACGAAAAATTATGTAATTTATTGGGTTTGTATATTTCATTTCCTTTCACTTCTACTGAAAAATTCTCCGATAATTGTTGGATAAATTCTTCATCGGTCAATCCATTCAAGTCTTTCACAAGACGATTGTAATCAATTATATTCAATTGATTATCAGGAAAACAAACGGCCATAAAGAAGTTGTATTCTTCGTCGCCAGTATGATTTGGGTTTTGAAGGCGTTTTTCGTTTCCTACCAAGGCTGCAGCTGCACTTCGGTGATGACCATCGGCAATATACAAGGAAGGAATTGCTGCAAAAAGTTCAGTAATACGTTCAATAGTGTCAGGATTGTCGATAATCCAGAAATGGTGTCCAAAACCATCACCCTCTGCTACGAAATCGTAAAGTGGTTCATTTTGAATGGTTTTCGTAACTATTTCGTCCAATTCTTGTTGATGTGGATAGGCAAAAAACACAGGTTCAATATTAGCATTATTGATGCGAACGTGTTTCATACGATCTTCTTCTTTGTCGCGGCGAGTCAGTTCGTGCTTTTTGATATGTCCTTTCATATAATCGTCCACCGACGCACAAACCACCAAACCATATTGCGTTTTGCCATTCATTGTTTGCGCATACACATAATATTGTTCCGATTTATCCTGAATTAGCCATTCATTTTGTTTAAAAAGTTGAAAATTTTCCAATGCTTTTTCATAAACTTTTTCATCATGCTCGTCAAATCCGTGTTCAAAGTCAATTTCGGGCTTGATAATATGGTAAAGCGACATTGGATTACCTTCGGCTTCGTGACGTGCTTCTTCCGAATTTAGTACATCGTAAGGACGTGAAGCAACTTTTTCAACTAAGTTTTGAGGAGGGCGAATGCCTTTAAATGGTTTAATTACAGCCATAATTATGAGTTTTATTAGAATAATTGATTCTTTTGAGAATAAGTTTTTAACGCTATTTTTTTATAAGCTACAAAGTTAAGGAAATAATTTTAAATGATTTCAATATAATGCCGGATTACGAAAGTTTCACTATAACTCTGTATTTTCAAATATTGTTGCATAAAACGCTTTATGTATTTGCCGCAAAATATATTATCTTTGCAGTTAAACATTAAAAACACCGAAAAAATGGATATTCAGTTGCTTAGTACTCTTAAATCGAATTTTGTTAGTCGCGAAGTTGCTAACGAGTTAATTATCGTACCTTTAAGTGCCAATGTTGCTCACATGAACGAGCTTTTCACCCTCAACGAAACCGCCAAATTTATTTGGGAAAATATTGATAATCAAAGTTCAATTGAAAGTTTGATAACATTAATTACCGATACGTTCGATATTAATAAAGAAACTGCTGCCCGAGATATTGAGATTTTTTTAGGAAATTTGGAACGCATGTTAGTGAAATAAGTAGTTGAAAATGAATAAATTTGCTTACAATAAATATTTAGAAATAGCTGAATTCTCCATTCATTTATTTTCCGATACTGCTTTTGAGTTAGAAGACGGTTATTGGCCTTTTGA
>JBBRHJ010000211.1:0-6753 GCA_038222885.1 Bacteroidales bacterium
AGCTGTTTTTTCAATAATGATATGACGAACAATTCAACATTTGGAAAACTTTACAACTGGTTAGCGCTGTCTGACGCACGTAAAATTGCCCCTGAGGGTTGGCATATTGCCTCCGATGCTGAATATACAAGATTATCAGACTATGTTTCTTTAAACCTGGGCAACTCGCCTACTATTGCTAAAGCCTTGTCCTCAAATTCAGATTGGACTGTTGATAATGGAACGGGAACAGTTGGAAATGATTTGCTTCAAAACAACAAAACCGGATTTTCTGCTTTACCAGCAGGATTTCGAAACGGAGCAAGTACTGACACTAATTTGAGTGCTAGTTTTAGTCTGCCCGATAGATATGCTTACTTTGGGAGTTCAACAGAAAATACTAACAGTACTGAAACAAATGATGCATGGGCAAGATCCATTTCATATAATGCCAATAATATCGTCAGACAAAATGTATCACATAATGTTGGAATGTCAGTTCGCTGTATCAAAGACACTGTTCCGGAAATAAAAACAGCTACAATTTTCAATGGAACAACAAGTACCTTACAGGCAGAAATTACAAAATTAAATAATTCAGGAATAATTATCATTAAAGGAATAATTAGTATTGATCAAAGTATAATTATTCCTTCAACTATAACACTCGATGTTCAAAATGGAGGAAAGTTCGAATTGCAGGGGACATCTACTTTTAAAACTTACGGAGAAGTGAGAGCCGGTTTATATCCTATATTTAATAGCAAAGTGGAGTTTTTAGCAGGCAGTGTTACGTACCTAAAATCTGAATGGTTTGGCACCAATGATTTAGCAATAAATTATGCATTACTTTCAGCCGGAACTATTCCCGTAAAAGCTACCAACGACATCACGGTAAAAAGTGCCATATTGATGAATAGTAACCAAACGCTAATATTTAAAGGGGCAACTATTTTTACATCGGCTCCGATGACAGGTGGAGCGGTGATCAAAAATCGGAATTCTACCGATAGTTGTATTACAGTTCTAGGTGGATTAATAAATGGAGCGGGTGCTACCAGCGCAGCCTATGATGCTATTTTATTTAAAAATGTTCACAAAGCACTCATTCAAAATGTTGTTGCCAGAGATGTCCATATTACGGCAAGTACTGATACCGGAAACTTTCATTTGGTTAATTGTACTCATTCAACTATCCAAGATGTTGAGGCATACAATACTTGGAAAATGGGAATTAAGGTTGATGGCGGAAGTTTTAATACGATTATAGGAGGTTATTTTAAAGGCACACACGATTCAGGCATTGGAGCAATAGATAGCCCAAACATGATTGTTACCGGTGTATATGTGGATAGTTGTGGAACGAGCAATGCATCTAATATTACCATGAATCTTCAAAATGGTATTTTTCAAAATTCAATAAGTATTAATGCTCCGGGAACAACAAATGGAAATGGACTAACCGTTGGACATGAAGGTTACCCTGCTTTTAATTCAATCATCAGAAATAACCTTTTTATCAATAATGGGACGAAAGGAGTTTGGTCACAGGGCAGTACCAATACAGATATTTCTATATTAAACAATATAATTATTGGCAATGGTAAAGGGTCAATACACCCTAACTCTGCAGGTGTTACAGCTTATTATGGTGCTTCGAGGACTATAATTCGGGGGAATGAGATTATTGGAAACCTTCGAGGAGTTAATCTGAGTGAGACTTCTTCAAATACATTTATCACAGATAACCGGATTTCAAACAGTGTCCTGTACGGAATAGATAATGATGGGCTAAACACAACCATTGAGGCGAATGTCTTGTCAAATACAATCAATATTTTTAACGATCTCAGACACACAAATCTTACAAAAACAAATAATGTAGAGTCAGGCCCGCAAAACCCTATCGATTATAATTATTTAAAATCTCTTCCATGGCTTACAGATTTGCAAAAGGATGTGTTGAATAGTCTTACTGACTAAATAGAATAAGCTTTTGTTTGAAATAAACTCTATTACTAATAAAAAACGCTTTGAAAAAACTAATTAGAATACTCATCTTTTTATCTTTTTTAGCTCTATGGGCTAATTTAGTTAGTGCTCAAAATATTGAATGGACAAGCTTTTCAACTGAAAAACTTCAAAGTCAGCATTCCGTAACGGAGGATGATTATACAGCTAAAACAACCAATGTTATTGGTACTGGTTTAGCTTCAAGTGCAGTTCTATCTGATTTCATAGTTGTAGATCAATTTGGATATTTACCTAATTCCGAAAAAATTGCAGTTATTCGGAATCCAATGGTGGGTTTTGATGCTCCGGGAAATTTTACACCGGGTTCAAACTATGCCCTCGTAGATGCTGCAACGGGTTTAACTGTTTTAAGTGGAACCTTACAAATCTGGAATTCTGGTTTAACAGATGCCACATCAGGTGATAAAGCTTGGCATTTCGATTTTTCCTCTTTAACGACTGCCGGACGGTATTATGTGCTCGACATTTCGAATAACCTGCGATCTTATGAGTTTGAAATTTCATCGACTATTTACAATGAAGTCCTTAAACAAACCATGCGTATGTTTTTCTATCAACGAGCTGGTTTTGCTAAAGAAGCAACTTACGCAGGAGCTAGTTGGACAGACGGAGCAAGTCATATTGGTCCACTTCAGGATAAAAACTGTCGAGTATATAACGATGCTGCTAATGCAGCTACCGAATTGGATCTTAGCGGAGGTTGGTATGATGCGGGCGATTTTAACAAATACACGAATTGGACTGCTAATTACATTGTAGACATGATGAAAGCTTATATGGAAAATCCTTCTGTTTGGGGCGATAATTATAATATCCCTGAATCAGGAAATACTATTCCCGATTTGTTGGACGAAGCCAAATGGGGTATTGATTTTCTCTTAAGAATGCAACGACCAAATGGTAGCGTTCTCAGTATAGTTGGCGAGGATTATGCTTCTCCGCCTTCTGCTGCTCATGGTCAAAGTAAATACGGAACCGCTTCCACTTCGGCGACTCTAAACGCTGCTGGAGCTTTTGCAATAGCTTCGAAAGTGTATCGCTCTATTGGTATGACAGCGTATGCCAATACTTTACTCGCAAGTGCCCAAAGTGCATGGAACTGGGCAGTGGTCAATCCAGCCGTCTTATTTTATAATAATAATGCCACGTATGGCACAGCTGGTCTTGGAGCTGGTCAGCAAGAAACGAACGATTATATGCGATCAATGGCAAAATTGGAAGCAGCAAGTTTTTTATACGATGTAACAGCTAATGTAACTTATCGTAGTTTTTTCGACAGTAATTACACCACATCACAACTGTTTACGTATACTAATTTTGTTTCCCCTTACCAAACCAAGGATTTAGATATGCTGCTTTATTATACCAAAATAACAGGTGCCACACCAGCAACTGTAACGGCTATAAATAATGCTTATAATACAGGAATGACCACTAAAACCGATAATTTACCTGCTTATACCAGTAAAAAAGATCCATACCTGGCACATCTGAGTATTTATACATGGGGCAGTAACATGGTGAAAGCAAATGAAGGAAACAATTATATGAACATGCTTCAATATAATTTAAATCCAAGTAAAAATACAGATTTGAAAAATGCTGCTCAAACCTATATTCACTACTTACACGGAGTAAATCCATTGAATAAAACCTATCTTTCTAACATGTCTGCCTTCAAAGCAGAAAATAGCGTGAATGAATTTTATCATGCTTGGTTTAATAACAATACTCCATGGGATAGGGTTGGAACTTCACTCTATGGACCACCTCCGGGTTATTTAGTTGGTGGCCCCGAGGATGGATTTAAAATGAATTCTTGTTGTGAAACGAATAGCTGTGGCGGAGGAACTGTTTCATGTACTTCCGAGAATATGAGCCCACCAGTGGGTCAACCAACCCAAAAAACATATAAAGATTTTAATACGGGTTGGCCATATCAATCATGGGAGTTGACCGAACCAAGTTGCGGATCACAGATGGCTTATGCCAGACTGTTATCTAAGTTTGTTAGTAATTCTGTCTATCTTCCAACAATCAAAAATGACATTCTTATTGACAAAGTAGAAGTTTATCCAAATCCATCATCTGGAAATATTACCGTAAAGCTTCCTGATTTTTCCACTAAAGTTGATATCGAAATAATAAACATTTCTGGACAATCAGTTAAAAAGGAAACTTTTAGAGATTCAAAAAGTATAAATTTATCAATTAATCGGCCGCAAGGTATTTACTTTTTAATTATTAACAGCAATCAAAAACAAGAAGTTGTCAAATTACTTATTGAATCAAAATTTTAAATCGGTAGATTGCTCATATATTCCAAAAAAATTCCCTATTTTTAAAAATAATTGAAAATCAATGAAATATTCGCTCCTTCGTTTTCCTGCTTTTATTATTCTGTTTTTGATAAGCAATTGGACTTTTGTACTAGAAACAAGAGCACAATTTACTATCAATGAAAGTTTCCTGACTAATATTGTTGGAGACAAAATAATACTTGGAGGATCTCCTGCCGCATCCTTAACTTCAGGAGTTGGTGATCCTGTAAATGCAGGTTTTCTCAGGCTTACCAATTCCAATCAATTTCAAAAAGGATTTGCCTACATTAATTCTTCTTTCCCTTCTACATTAGGTATTTTAATTGACTTCGAATACAAAACATGGAGAGATATTGTTGGAGAAGGTGGAGGTGATGGTTTTTCGGTGTACCTTTTTAATTCAACCGCTACTTTTGCATTAGGAGGTTATGGTGGCTCTTTGGGATATTCACCTGACGGACCTACTCCCGGACTAGCAGGAGGTTATCTTGGTATCGGATTTGATGAGTTTGGAAATTTTTCCAATCCTACACAAGGACGCATCGGTGGTCCTGGTTTGTCCCCCAATTCCATTGTACTAAGAGGTCCAACCACTGCAAATGCATCTACCACGAATAGGTATTTAACAAAAACCACACTCAATATAAACACCAGTCCTATTGGATCTGGCAATGCTCTACGTTTTAGACCCACTGATGAGCAATTTTACAGAAGAGTTAAAATATCAATTATTCCAATAGGTACAGCATCCAATCCAAAATATACAATTACAGTCCTATGGAGGACATCGCCTACAAGTAACGATGTAGAACTGTTGAAATATGATACTGTCGATCCTATTCCGACCAATCTTAAACTCGGTTTTGCTGCCTCTACAGGTGGAAGCACCAATTATCATGAAATCAGAAACTTAGTAATTACAACTCCCGGAGGGGTTCGGGTTGATAAATCTGTCGACAAATTAAATGCTAAAATTGGAGACAAGCTTACATATAAAATTGATGTTTATAATGCAACGACTACCGCAATAAATAATTTATCTTTGGCGGACACTCTTAAGAATGGAACCGGAAACATGATTGGTTCGGACATTATGGAGATAAATAGTATTACTTTCAATAATAATGGCAATGTGGGAAATACTGCACCCGGATTTACATCAGGCGTTCCAGTAACAACCGGATTTACAAATCCAGTCAATATTAATTCCTTAAGCATGGAGGCAAGCACTGTATCTACTTTTACAGTGGTGGGAACAATAAAAAGCACGCCCATTGGTGGTGTTTTGAAAAATACGGTTGCTATAGATGCCTCTCTAACAGGAATCACCGATCAGGATTTAACCAATAATATCTCTACGGCAACAACGACTATACCCAATACCGATTTTGTTATTAAAAATAATTTTGATGATACTTGCACTGATACTATTAACGGAAATAATATAACTTTGCTCGTCTCAAATATTGGTAGCACCAGTAGTGTTATCAATAATACGGTTACGGTTACGGATACAATACCTGCAAGTTTTAGCGTCTTAAATGTATCAAATATAGGTTGGACGGTTTCGCACGTTGGTAATAACTATAGTTTTACAAGAGATGATGTACTGACATCAACTTCAAGCTATTCACCCATCATACTAAAAATAAAAGCACCTGCATCAGGAACTAAATGGGTAAACAGCGCAACGGTTGTTTACGCTGGAATTGAAGCAAACACGAACAATAACCGTAACAGTGACACTATTTATGCTAGACCTGTTGCCCCAACTGTAATTTCACCAATTACCTACTGCCAGGGTGAAACTGCCACAGCTTTAACAGCATCCGGTAATAACCTTTTATGGTACACAACTCAAACCGGAGCTGGAAGCGCAAATGCACCAGTTCCTAATACTTCAATATCTGGAAATATCACCTATTATGTTAATGCGAGAAATGAAGTTTGTGCAAGTCCATTGATACCGGTTATAGTAATTGTAAATCCGGCACTGAACGCCACAATTCAAGGAACGTATAGTGTGTGTAAAGATTCTACAGCACGCAGAATCCTACTTACCGGAAGTCACGGTACGCCACCTTATACTTTTAGCTATAACCTTAACGAGGGTAGTGAACAAAACATTAGCACTATAACCGGTGATACCGTTTCGATTGGAATTAGTACATTTGAACCGGGAACATTCACTTATAATCTGAAAAGTGTTGTTGATACAAAAGGTTGTTCGTTTTCACAAACAGGAACTGCAGTTATTGAAGTTATTATTTGCTATGTCAATATTAGCATACCCAATACTTTTACTCCGAATGGAGATGGACTGAATGATACTTTCGGACCTAAAACAGACGGTATTGAAAAAATGAAAATGCTTATTAATGACAGAAATGGTCGGCTTGTATATACGATTGATAGTGTG
>JBBRHJ010000212.1:0-6748 GCA_038222885.1 Bacteroidales bacterium
GAAATGCGGCAGAGTCAATTTTTAATTCATAGGATTTTTCAGGTTCAAATTTGTATTTGATACTATATTGCATTTTTGACGAATCTGTTTGAATCCATTTAACAGGTAAATCCTTGTAAATTGAATCTATTTTCTCGGACAATTTTATTTTAGATAAATCTACATCTGCCAACGGAGAATCAAACTTTATAAAAATCGGATTATACACCTCAAAAGTTCCATTTGCATTGTGATTAAATTTGTAAAATTCAATTTTTGGTTCAGTTACCGACTTTTTTGCCTTCGTATTCTCACGTGCTTTCCGCATAAATACATTGATAGTATCGGTCTGTGACACAAGCTGATAACTCGAATCTGTTTTCAGATAGGACATTGAGAACTCTAAGGTATCTACTTTAGACACGGTCGTATCTGTTATCCAATACGTTAAACTATCCAAAGTAAGATTTTTTTGCAGCATGTACTTTCCTTCCCATTCGAAATTTAATGGTTTAAGCACAGGCGGCTCAGTTTGTTGAGTATTAAAAAATAACTGAAATGTTTGTTCTGTTTTTCGTTCAGATTTTACAAAATACTGTCTTTTTTTATTTTCTTTAAAAAACTTCATGACAATATTGTCTGGCAAAAATCGTGTTCCCATATAGGTGCGAACGCTATCCACATGAACAGAATCCTCCCATACAGTGTCTTTCATTTCCTCCATCCGAAAAGTAGGAGTAACCAAGGAGTCTATAAATGCCACCCCTTCGCCAGGTTGAAAAAAGTAGTCTTTGTTGCCATCTTCCAAGGCAAAAACTTTATAGATTCCAGCTTTTACATTGTCAATCACAAACCTTCCATTCTCATCGGTTTTGGCGATTCGTAGAAAGGGCTTTTGAAAGAAAACAGAATCACTTTGTTCGCGATAAATGCCTACAAGCAATTTCGACATTGGGTTTAAGTCGGCTGCATTGATTACAATCCCAGAAATTTTAAGCGTGTCAATTTCGTTACCTGTTGAGAATGAAAACCTATAATTTTCAACTGGATTCTTTTCGTTGAGATCTACAATCGAATTACCAAAATTAATAGTATAAGTAGTACTGTCAATTAAATCCTGCTCAAAATCTACTGATACAATTCGGCCATTTCCCTTTACAGTTGGTTGTTTCTGTTGCGGTGGCGAAATGAGTACGTTCTCAACTGGATTTTCTACTGAAATATTCTCATCGAAATAAATTTGAATTTGTTTCTTCTTGAAGTTCAAAGCCGCATTCAAAGGTGAGGTTTTAATTATTTTTGGTGAAGTTTTGTCTTGAGGACCACCTGTTGGCCCTTGTGATTTATTGGCACAAGAATAGATGATAAATCCGAGACAGATACTAATAATAAAAGACAGTGATTTATGGTATGTTGAGATTGATGTCATTGCTTGAAAGATTCTTTTTATTGAGAGTTTTTAATGAAACTCCTGAATATTTATAAATTATATCGTTAAATAGTTTTGATTGTCAGCACTTTATGCCCAATCCTGCATCGTAAGCATTTTTTGTCGTCGCAATAATTCTTTTTGAGATGCAATAAAGCTTGAGAATCATAAGCAGTGTTTACTTTTAATCCTAAGTTTTTCCATCCAGTGATTACTGAATTTCGTTCTTCAGGAATTTGTTCCAACAATTCCAACGCTTTATCTTTCATTTCCTGATTGTTTTTTTGATTTCCGTAGCAAAACAAAAAAGGAATCACGGTATTAATATAGAGTACATTCTTAGAAAGTTGACCTAAATTCTTCGTTTTCTTTGTACTTTCGTTTGCAAAAGTATAATGAGATTGCCAGTATTCTGATGGTTTTGTATCGAATATTGTATTCAAATACCCCAATTCAGGTCGTTCTATTATTTTTGAAAATAGTTTTGAAGAGCTGTGAATCAAAGCAGCAAACTGTGCAATCCGTACATGCGGAAAATTATCAGGACGCAACCGTAATAATTTCCACTGACTTGCTGCAAGTGGTTTTAAATTGAATTTAGCGGCCAAGAATTCGTATTCTTTTTTCAAACCTGCATGGTATTCGTCTGTATTTGAGCTTTCTAATAATCCAGATTGTCCAAATAAAATTGCTTCTAACTGAAAGATATCATTTTTATGTTTGCTCAATGCAGAAAGCGGAGTTGCTTTGGCCAACTGTTCAAATACCTGACTATTAGTTCCAAAACCGAAATTACGAGCAAGTGTTATATAAAAAGCTTCTTCCCAATGTTGATTGTTAGCATTCAATAAAGTTACAATGGCTTCAGTCTTTTGTTCCAACCGCTCTATCAACAAAGTATTTTTCCAGCTTTGAATGAATATATCAGGAACAAATTTTATTTTCTCAGCACAGGGAATCCATTTTTGTTCAGTAATCAATTGAATGTAATCCGTTTCAATCTGTTTCGGATAGAGCAACTCAATTTGTGGAATTTTTTCACCATCAGCCCTATAAACTTCGCAATCAGCTTGCTTTACAATATGCAATATCACACTGTCGTAGGCTTTGTCATACTGATGATTGTGCTTGAACCAATCTGACGACTGGTTGTGAATTTCAATATTCCCAGCCCACAAAGTATCACCAATTTTTATTTTGGCATTGAAGAAATCCGGTCCAGCATCTATATTTAGTTTGCCAACATCAATTACTTCAATCTGCTCACCATCAGTAGTTTTCATATCATTTGATACAAAAAGCCTCTGCTGCCAAATATAATGTAATACGGATTCTTTCATATAGTTCGAAAGCTATAAAAAGTTAATAATTTCTCTCGATTACCTTTGAGATTAAGACTTACAACTAGAATTGCGTCTGAAACGATCTGAGCATTTGAATATACTCGGAAATTGAGTTTCCACACAAAAGTAATATTTTATTCTCAGTTAATGTTGAACAATTCAGGAAAATTGTGAAGGAGGGTAGGAAACGGTAGATAGTTAACAAGTAGACAAGTAAACGAGTAGTCAAGGTTCTACATATTTCTATGTGAACTTTAAGCTTATGTGGCTAAAAGCAAACTCTAAAAATACTGAACCCTAAACGCAGAACGAACACTCTATTAGGAAACTAATTGCTTTAAAACCAATCTAATTTTTTCGTAAGTTTTAATGGTGTTTGGTACTAAAGGAAGGCGAAGTTTATTTTCGATAAGTCCCATTAAGGCCAACATACTTTTTACTCCAGCTGGATTTCCTTCCACAAAAAGTAGTTCTATAAGTTCTGTAAAACGGTGGTGAATGGTACGAGCATTTTTGTAATCACCTTCGAGTGCAAGCCTTACCATACGGCTAAATTCACGTGGAAAAGCATTCCCAATAACCGAAATAACGCCTACTGCACCTAATGTAATTAATGGGAAAGTTATGCCATCGTCGCCCGAAATGACCATAAAATCTTCGGGTTTATTTTTAATAATATCATCAATTTGCGAGAAAATTCCTGATGCTTCTTTGATGGCACAAATATTATTGAAATCACTAGCTAGCCTTAAAGTGGTAGAAGCAAGCATATTGACTCCTGTTCGCCCAGGCACGTTATAAAGAATTATAGGTAGTGGTGAAGCTTTTGAAATAGCTGCATAGTGTTGATATAGACCTTCTTGCGATGGTTTGTTATAATATGGAGTAACGGATAAAATGGCATCAACTCCGCTCAAATCGTAATTACCTAATTGTTCAACAATTGCTTTGGTATTATTCCCACCAATACCAAGTACGATGGGTAAACGTCCTGCATTGCAGCTAATTATAAATCGTGTAACTTCATATTTCTCCTTGTCAGTGAGCGTAGGAGTTTCGGCAGTTGTACCACAAACCACCAAATAATCTGTCCCGTTTTTTATTAGATGCTCCACTACACGTGCTAATGCATCAAAATCTATCGACTCATCCGTTTTGAAGGGTGTTATCAATGCAACACCCATTCCTTTAAATTTATTATTGATCATTCGGCAAATAAAATACTAATTTTGTGCAAAAATACATTTTTAATCTTTAGTTTGTATGCTTTTAAGGTAAAAAATTATCTGATTGTAAATATAACTTGCATTTAACTCTGGTTCGGTAGCAATATCTTCATGCTGACTCTTGCCAATCTCGATCATAAAATCATAAATTGGAGCTTTGTTTTTCTTTAATCCCGCCTTCAAAGTAGCATTGCTTTGTAGGGCAAGGTATTGTAAAGGAATAATTTCTTTTACGGTGAGGTCGAGTAATAAATCAAATTTCAGCTCCTCCAATTCTTGTAAAAATTCCACTTTAGGTTTACGAAACAGATCAAGATTTTGATTATTTAAAATTCTAAAATCGGGTAGGATAGGAGTGCTTACTTGTTTCTTGTCTAAAAAGCCCCAAGCCATTACTTTTTTGCCTTCCTCGTTCATTGTTTTAATGATTTTCCGAATTTCGATATTTTTTTCATTAAAATCACTTTCAAAAAGTAGTAAAATAGTTTTTGCATTTGTATAATTAACAAATTTCTGTTCACAATCGGTATGGTTTATATACCGTTTTGCATACCTACTGAAAATATAACTAATAAGATTTTCTAACATAAACTGAATTTGTTTAAAATTTTCTAAGAATAACTAGGTGTTATGTTAAGTTGAATTTGTCAGTTCCAACCCGAAAAACCGCTTCAAGCGGTTGTTCGGAGAGTAGCGTTCAACCGCTTGAAGCGGTTCGGCGCATTTCAGATGTTAGCGTCAAAACTTCCTTAACAGAACACTAGGTGTTGGTAAAAATACAGGATTCTTTCTAAATTAGAATTTAGGACCCTCTATTTTAAAATAAAGTTCCTGTAAAGCCTTCTTTTTGTGTTGAATTATCGCCCAACATGGCTATAAACTCCTCTTCATTCATTAATTTAACACCCAATGATTCAGCTTTTTTGAGTTTTTCTGGGCCCATATTTTCGCCAGCCAAGATAAATGATGTTTTTGCGGAAACACTTCCTACATTTTTACCGCCGTTTTTCTCTATTATGGTTTTATATTCATCACGTGAGTGTTTCAAGAAAGTTCCACTGATTACGATGGACATTCCTTGAAGCATATCGCTGGTATTTTTCATTTTTTCAGCGCTTATACTCATTTGTAAGCCATGACTTTTCAATCGGTTTAACAACTCTTTGTGCTTGTCTTCGGAGAAGTATTTTAGTACACTTTCTGCAATTCGTTCCCCAATTTCATCTACATTGACTAATTCATCGAAGGTTGCATTTTCAATAGATTCTATATTTTTAAATGCCAAAGCCAGTTTTTTAGCAACAGCTTCGCCTACATATCGAATTCCCAAGGCAAACAATACACGCTCAAAAGGAACGTTTTTCGATTTTTCAGTAGATAATTTTATATTCTGTGCCGATTTTGCACCAAGTCGTTCTAAACGAGACAAATCGCTGATTTTCAAATCATAAATATCAGCGATATTATTCAATAATTTATTTTCGTACAATAAACTGATGGTTTCACTGCCCAACCCATCGATATTCATGGCTTTGCGATTTACAAAATGTTCCATTTTGGCTTTAATCTGAGGTGGACAGGCATCCTCATTCGGGCAATAATGAGCGGCTTCCCCTTCAATGCGAACTAATTCAGTTCCACATTCTGGACAGTTTTTGATAAATTTCACTTTATCGCCAATTAATAATCGTGCACTTAGGTCGACAGCGGTAATTTTAGGGATAATTTCACCTCCCTTTTCTACCGACACCATATCTCCAATATGCAAATCGAGCGATTCAATTATGTCGGCGTTGTGCAGTGATGCTCGTTTAACGGTTGTTCCTGATAGTTGCACTGGATCGAGATTGGCAACTGGCGTAATTGCTCCTGTGCGACCAACCTGATACGAAACTGAATTGAGTCTTGTAAATGCTTTCTCGGCTTGAAATTTATAAGCAATGGCCCAGCGAGGAGATTTTGCTGTAAAACCTAAATTCCTTTGCTGGTTGAGTGAATTGACCTTTAAAACGATTCCATCAGTTGCCACTGGAAGATCTTTTCGTTCAATATCCCAATAATTAATAAATTCGGAAATTTGCTCTAAATTCTGACAAACCTTGGTTGCATTAGATATTTTAAAACCCCACGATTGGGCTGCCAATAGATTTCCATAATGTTTTTCTGCGGGAAGTTGCTCACCTAATAAATAATAGAAATATGCGTCAAGTTTGCGTGAAGCTACTGTGGCTGAATTTTGGAGTTTTAAAGTTCCGGAGGCTGCATTGCGCGGATTGGCGAAAAGCTGTTCCTCTTGCGATTCACGCTGCCGATTCAATTCTTCAAATACTTCCCAAGGCATCATTATTTCTCCCCGAATTTCAAATTGATCAGGAAACTGACCATGCAAACGCAATGGAATACTTCGAATAGTTTTTACATTGGTGGTAACATCATCCCCCTTTTCACCATCACCACGAGTAACTGCCCGAACTAAATTTCCATTTTCGTAAGTTAAAGAGATCGAAGTTCCATCATATTTTAATTCGCAAACAATTTCAAAATCTTCATTCAATCCTTTTTGAACACGATTATAAAAATCTTGAACTTCACCCATGGAATAAGTATTTCCAAGCGAAAGCATGGGATAGACGTGAGCAACTTGTTCAAAACCAGATGCAATATCACTTCCCACACGTTGGGTTGGCGAGTTTGGATCATAATACTCAGGATGCTTTTTCTCTAAGTCTTGTAATTCACGCATCTTCTGATCGTATTCAAAATCAGAAACT
>JBBRHJ010000213.1:0-6737 GCA_038222885.1 Bacteroidales bacterium
TATATGTGTCAACATGTCATAAAAATAAAGGTATCGAAATGCATTTCAAGAATATTGATTAATTATCAATCTCATCAAGTAATCGAATATATTTATGCTATTTTGTAGTAGTTTTCATAAAACTGGGGAGTGTGCTTAAAAATAGAGTGTGCAATTGAGTCGCTACTGAGATTAGTCTCTACCCTATCTCAGCAATTTGCATTATCTCACTCGGCGTTTTTATTAATTGTTTAACCGATTGTAATTTAATGAGCTATATCCAAGAAATTTGGTTAGTTTAGGCGATAGACTTTACCTAACAATTTAGACAAATTATTTTAGTTTACACTAATAAATTGGAGTGCACTAATAAATTGGAGTGGTGATAGCAGACTATTTTCTGGTGTGCCTTGGGAATCTCGAAAGTTATGTTTAAGTTTTTGGACATTTACATCCAATGGCTAGGTTAAATGGATACCAAGTATAGCTTAAATATATTATTTTAAATATAGTTGATACCATAATTTGTTCCAAATACGAAAAATGCCTGACTATCTATTTGATAATCAGGCATTTTCTGTGGTACCACCAGGAATCGAACCGGGGACACAAGGATTTTCAGTCCTTTGCTCTACCAACTGAGCTATGGTACCTTTCTTCTTAGCGGGTGCAAATATACGGCGATTTTTTGAAATTGCAAGAGCTTTTTTTGAAAAAACAAAAAAAAGTCGAACGAATTTTTGTTTTGAGTTTTTTTAGTGTATTTAAGAGCTTGAATTCGTACGAAATAGGTACTTTTGTAGAAATCAAATTTTCAACGTATTATTTTTCTCGTATGAGTATATCTATCGATTTGTTTATTTTAATTGGTTCAGTTTTATTGTTTTTTAGTCTAGTTGTTGGGAAAACTGGCTATAAATTTGGAGTTCCCACCTTACTTGTATTTCTTTTAATTGGTATAGGAGCTGGTGGCGAAGGCCTAGGGCTTCAGTTTGGGTCGCCATACGTGGCTCAATATATTGGGGTAGTAGCATTGTCTATTATATTGTTCTCAGGTGGTTTAGATACTCGCTTCTCCGAAATTCGACCTATAGTATTACCAGGAATTGTGCTGGCTACATTGGGTGTAATGCTCACGGCACTTGTCACTGGCTTTTTTATTTATTGGCTTACCAATAGTTTGTTTCATTCTGTCACTTTCTCATTGTTAGAATCGCTTTTGTTGGCCGGTGTTATGTCATCAACCGATTCTGCTTCAGTGTTCTCAATACTTCGTTCGCGTGGACTTTCGCTGAAAGAAAATTTGCGACCTTTACTAGAGTTGGAGAGTGGTAGCAACGACCCGATGGCGTTCATGATTACCATCGTATTGGTTCAGTTACTTCAAACACCCGATGTCAGTGGCTGGGAAGTATTGTTTGTTTTCCTCAAACAGTTGACATTAGGAGTAGTATCCGGTTTTATTTTGGGGAAAATGGCAGTAAGAATCATTAACAAAATAAATCTTGATAATGACGCACTTTACTCGGTATTATTGCTCACAGTGATGTTTTTTCTATATGGATTTACCAGTTTTATAGGAGGAAATGGTTATTTAGCAGTTTATGCGGGTGGCTTACTAATTGGCAATCATCGCTTTGTACACAAAAGAAGTACTCTTAAATTTTTTGATGGATTGACTTGGTTGTTTCAAATCGTCATGTTTTTGTCCTTAGGTTTGTTGGTCAATCCTTCCGAGCTATTACCTATTGCTGGTGTAGGTTTGTTGGTAGGACTTTTTCTAATTGTAGTAGCTCGACCAGTTTCTGTTTTTCTTTCACTTTTGCCCTTCAGAAAATTCAGTTTTAAAGCCCGATTATTTACCTCCTGGGTTGGTCTACGGGGTGCTGTACCTATTATTTTTGCTACTTATCCATGGATCAGCAATATTCCGAACTCTAAAATGATGTTTAACATTGTATTTTTCATCACCATTTTATCTCTAGTTGTTCAAGGAACTACAATTTCTACAATGGCAGGCTGGCTTAAACTCTCTTTGCCAGTGGCTCCTAAAAGAAAATTAAAAGAATTTGATGTAGAGTTCTCTGATGAAATTAAATCCGCCATGTGCGAGATAACGGTCAACGGTCAAATGCTCAACGAGGGTAGGCGAGTAATGGATATTTCACTACCTGAGCAAACCTTGTTGGTTATGGTAAAGCGAAAAAATAAATACTTCATTCCTAGGGGAAATACATTACTTGAAATTGGTGACTCCTTGTTAATTATTACTGATAATGAAGATGCAATGCGTGAGACACAAAGGCTTTTGGGAGTGAAGGTAAGAGAGTAAAAGATTTGGAATTTGAAATTTGAAAAGTTTGAAATTCGATGCCGACAAGTTTCATCCTTACCATGCTTTTTAGTTACAAATTTTTATTAATACTTCGTCATGCTAGTCTTTTAGTGCATTAGAGTCTGCAAAACACAGAATTCTCCAAATTTCAAACTTTTCAAATCGCAAACTCTTCAAACGAACACGAAACGGTGAACACGAAACGCTAAACACAAAACACTTAACGCAAAACACAATTTTTTTTCGTACTTTTGCAGCCTAAAAAAATAAAAAATTACGAATGAATAGAATCCGCAATTTTTGCATTATTGCCCATATCGACCACGGAAAGAGTACTTTAGCCGACCGGTTGTTGGAGTATACCAATACAGTGACCGGCAAAGAAATGCAGGCACAAGTGCTTGATAACATGGACTTGGAACGTGAAAAAGGCATCACTATTAAAAGTCATGCCATACAGATGAACTATAAACTGAATGGTGAAGAATATATTTTCAATTTGATTGATACCCCAGGACATGTAGATTTTTCTTATGAAGTTTCTCGTTCGATTGCTGCATGCGAAGGTGCATTACTCATTGTAGATGCTACTCAAGGCATTCAGGCTCAGACTATTTCGAATCTATACATGGCTATTGAGCACGATTTGGAAATAATACCCATCATGAATAAAATGGACATGGATAGTGCTATGCCCGAAGAAGTTGAAGATCAAATTGTTGAGTTGTTAGGTTGTAAAGCCGAAGATATTTTACGTGCCAGTGGTAAAACAGGTTTGGGGGTCCACGAAATTCTTGAAGCTATCGTATCGAGGGTTCCTGCACCAAAAGGAGATCCTGATGCACCATTACAATGTTTGATTTTCGATTCAGTTTTCAATTCATTTCGTGGAATCATTGCCTATTTCAAAATTGAAAATGGGACGATTCGCAAAGGTGATTTAGTGAAATTTGTAAACACAGAAAAGGAATATAATGCAGACGAAATAGGCATCCTAAAACTCGATATGTCGCCCACACAAGTGTTAAGTGCCGGCGATGTGGGTTATATTATTTCCGGTATCAAAACATCGAAAGAGGTTAAGGTGGGTGATACGATTACGCACGTAAAACGCCCCTGTCCAAAGTCTATTGAAGGTTTTCAAGAAGTTAAGCCCATGGTTTTTGCGGGAGTTTATCCTATCGAAACTGAAGATTTTGAAGACCTAAGAGCTTCTATCGAGAAGTTGCAACTCAATGATGCTTCGCTTACTTTTGAAGCGGAATCATCGGTGGCTTTGGGTTTTGGTTTTCGTTGCGGCTTTTTAGGAATGCTTCACATGGAAATCATTCAGGAACGCCTCGACAGAGAGTTCGATATGAGTGTAATTACCACCGTTCCAAACGTTTCGTATAAGGTTTATACCAATAAAAATGAATTGATTGAAGTACACAATCCAGCGGGACTGCCTGATTTGGTGAGCATCGATCGCATTGAAGAACCTTATATCCGAGCATCAATAATTACGAGAACTGATTATATTGGACAAATAATGACTTTGTGTTTGGGAAAACGAGGAGATCTTATCAAGCAAGATTATATTTCGGGCAATCGCATGGAATTGATATATGATTTGCCTTTGGGCGAGATTGTATTTGATTTCTACGACCGTCTCAAGAGTATTTCCAAGGGTTATGCTTCCTTCGATTATCACATGAATGGCTACCGTCCTTCAAAATTAGTAAAACTCGATATTTTGCTGAATAGCGAGCCCGTTGATGCTCTCTCATCATTGATTCACGTTGACAACGCTGTTTCCTTGGGCCGTCGCATGTGCGAAAAGTTGAAAGAATTAATCCCTCGCCAGCAGTTCGATATTGCCATTCAAGGAGCAATTGGAGCAAAAATCATAGCCCGTGAAACTATCAAAGCAGTTAGAAAAGATGTAACTGCTAAATGTTATGGTGGAGATATTTCGCGTAAACGAAAATTGCTTGAAAAGCAGAAGAAAGGTAAAAAACGTATGAAGCAAATTGGGAATGTTGAAGTTCCTCAAAAAGCATTTTTGGCAGTACTAAAATTGGATTAATAAGCTTTAATTCGGTGTATTAACAAAATTATTCATAAATCTTCTGCTGTAATCTTGTTGAAACTGCTATAATATACACTATATTTACAAGAAAATTATTTTTGATTTTTTTTGAAACAATAAAATAAAACCATGTCAACACTCCAAGGACATATTTCGCAGATAATCGGTCCCGTAATAGATGTTTTTTTTCATTTAAACGAAAAAGAAAATCAAAAACTACCTGCTATCCATGAGGCACTAAGCATTGTCAGACCCAATGGAAAGGTTTTAATCGTTGAAATACAGCAACATATAGGAGAACATACCGTTCGAACTATCGCTATGGATTCTACCGATGGACTATACCGCGGATTGGCAGTTAATGCTTTAGGAACTGCTATTTCGATGCCTGTGGGAAATCAGGTGAAAGGACGATTGATGAATGTTATTGGCGAGTCTATCGATGGTATGAAAGAGCTGGAGATGAAAGGTGCTTATCCCATTCATCGCGATCCGCCTAAATTTGAAGATCTTACCACTTCGGATGAAGTTCTCTTCACCGGAATCAAAGTTATCGACTTGTTAGAGCCTTATGTAAAAGGTGGAAAAATTGGTCTTTTTGGAGGAGCTGGTGTTGGCAAAACGGTGATTATTATGGAATTAATCAATAATATTGCCAAAGGACACAGCGGCTTTTCAGTTTTTGCTGGGGTAGGTGAACGTACGCGTGAAGGGAACGATTTACTTCGCGAAATGATAGAATCTGGCGTTATCAAGTATGGCGATGAGTTCAAGAAAAGCATGGAAGAGGGTAATTGGGATTTATCGAAAGTTGATTACAAGGAATTAGCAAAATCACAAGCTACCTTGGTTTTTGGTCAGATGAACGAACCCCCCGGCGCACGTATGTCCGTTGCATTGTCGGGTTTAACTGTTGCCGAATCGTTTCGGGATGGTGTAAACGATGACAAAACCGAAGGTAAAACCGAGGGTGGACAAGATATTCTGTTTTTTATCGATAATATTTTTCGTTTTACACAAGCGGGTTCCGAAGTATCCGCATTACTAGGTCGTATGCCTTCTGCTGTTGGTTATCAACCAACCTTGGCTACCGAAATGGGACGAATGCAAGAGCGTATTACTTCTACTAAAAATGGTTCAATTACATCGGTGCAAGCAGTTTATGTGCCTGCCGACGATTTGACCGATCCTGCACCAGCCACCACTTTTTCACATTTGGATGCAACCACAGTATTGAGCCGAAAAATATCAGAATTAGGTATCTTCCCCGCAGTAGATCCTCTTGAATCTACATCGCGAATACTCAATCCGTTGATAGTAGGAGAAGAGCATTACGAAACTGCCCAGCGTGTAAAGAATATTCTTCAACGCAACAAAGAATTACAAGATATAATCTCGATTTTGGGTATGGAAGAACTTTCTGACGAAGATAGAACTACCGTAAACAGAGCTCGAAAAATTCAACGTTTTCTGTCGCAACCTTTTGCCATGGCTTCTCAGTTTACAGGTGTTCCAGGCGTAATGGTAAGCATTGAAGAAACCATTCGAGGGTTCAAAATGATACTTGATGGACAGTTGGATGAACTTCCTGAGATGGCATTTCTGAATGTTGGAGTTATTGACGAAGCCATTACCAAAGGTCACATTCTTATGAAACAAGCTCGTAAATCGACTCACGTTTAAGTGTTTCATTGCAAAGAAAGAAATATGAAATTAGAAATAATTACTCCCGAAAAAATGTTTTATTCAGGTGAAGTAAGTATAGTTACTTTGCCCGGAATGGATGGGCATTTTTCTTTGCTCGAAAACCATGCACCCATTATTTCTTGGTTGATTGCTGGGAAAATGTCATATCGAGACGAAAATGGATTATCAGAATTTTATATTGAAAACGGAGTTGTGGAATGCAAACAAAACGAGGTAACTGTTTGTACTGAATTAATGCAGCAACCATGAAAAAGTTAAAACAAAAATCAATAATACTTTTAACCCTTATCATTCTTGGCTTAGGTTGGGGTATTGCTGGCGTAATGACAAGTCTTTTTCATAAGGAGCTGTTTCAGGCATACCCATATATCCCAGTTCTATTTTTTGTGAATGGACTACTCACTATCAACATCTTACTTAGTACTGATATTAACAATGATAGGAAAATAACTAATCTTTATATGCTGCTTAAATTGCTTAAATTTATATTTATAGGAGTCTTGTCTTTTGTGTATTTGTACTTTTTGAAAGTTGATAAAAGTAGTTTTATAATTGTTATCGGAATTTTTTATCTTTTCTATCTTGCTTTTGAAACCTATACTTTTATGAGTTTCGAGAAAGAAGCAAAAAAAATAAAACATGAGC
>JBBRHJ010000214.1:0-6715 GCA_038222885.1 Bacteroidales bacterium
TACCTGATTTATCGGTAAATGATTTGGATAGTTTGAAGTAATTCGATTTTTCGCATAACTGAACAATGAAAGGACCTTGTCCCAGGCCAACTTCAAAAACCAGCCACCCATTTTTTGATAAAAACCTTGGGGATTCCTGAATGACTTTTTGAATGATATTCAATCCAGTCATACCTCCGTTAAAAGCCATTTCCGGTTCATTTGCCCTGATTTCCTTATCCATTTTTGAAACTTTGGAAGTTGAAATGTATGGCGGGTTACAAACAATTAAATCCAATTTTTCAAAGTATTCTTCGGATTCAAAACCTGAAAATAAGTCGCTTTGGATAGCGTTTACCCGATGGTTTAAATTTAAGAATCTGATGTTTTCAATGGCCAAATTGACTGCTTCCTGAGACAGGTCGGATAAAATTACAACAACTTCTGGATGTAAATTAGCCAGTACTAGCCCGAGGTTGCCAGATCCGCAGCATAAATCCAAAACTTTGATGGTTGTTTTGTCTTTTCCAATTTCCTGACATAGGCTTAGTGCTGCCTTGCCAAGCATTTCGGTTTCTTTTCGGGGAATTAGAGCTCTGTTGTCGCACAATAATTCAATTCCCATAAAATTCTGTCGTTCGGTAATATAGGCCAAAGGCTTGTCATTTAAACGCTGATCAATGAGTTCATTCAGAATAAGGAATTGTTCATCACTAAGAGTTGGCAACAAAGACGATGATGCTCTTTCGGCTGAATTTGGTTGTCCATAAGCTTTGAGCCAAAGAGCCTTTAATGTTGAATCGATGGTTTCCTCCGGCTTGTCTTCTAACAAGCAAAGCTTGTTTTCAAGCTTAAGCTTCATTTGCTGATAGATATTGTGCATTCTCAGGCTGAATAAATTCTTTTCAATTCCATCTTGTCAATCTTACCATTGGTGCTTTTAGGCATTTCGGGCAATATTACTATTTTTTGTGGGACCATAAAAGTCTCAAGCTGGGACATGCACTCGCGTTGTATATCCTTTCCATTAAGTGACTCCTGATCGTAAGCTGTAACAAATGCCACAATTGATTCACCAAGAATAACATCGGGAATACCAATGACTGCAACTTCTTTAACGCCGTCAATTTTGTAGATGATGTTTTCTACTTCAATGGGACTGACTTTTTCTCCCCTTGTCTTGATGATATCGTCATTTCTGCCCAAAAAGTAAAGGAAACCTTCATTATCCATTTTGAATAAATCGTGGGCACAAAGTACTCTTTCGCCTGGAATATTGCCGGGTTTAAGCATTTCTTTGCTTAATTCTTCGTTGTTCCAATACCCTGCCATTACATGTGGTCCACGAACATGCAAAATTCCGGCTTTGCCCGGTGAAACCGGCTTTCCTTCAGGAGACAACAGAAAAACTTCAGTTCCGGGAATCGCTTTACCAACTGAACCTGGTTTCCGATCGACCAATTCAGGTTCCAGATAAGAAACCCGTTTGCACTCGGTTAATCCATACATTTTAAAGATCAGGGCATTGGAAAATATTTTCTTCAGGTCATTTGTAAATTCATCGGGTAAGGCCGCAGCTGTATTGGTTATTTTTTGGATGCAATCGAAGGTGATCCCGGTTTTCTTATGCATGGCGATCATCATTGCATAGATGGATGGGACACCAGGGAAAACCGTTGGCTTTAAGATTTCAATTTGCCTGAAAACAGCTGGCGGAAAATTGAAGGATTGCTCGATGATTAGTGTTCCACCGATCGTAACTGCCATGATTAATTGATATAAACCATAGTCGAAAGCCAGTGGTAAAACCAGCATAATACGTTCTTCCTCAGATAATCGTAAATATTCGATTAAGCTCCATGAAGTAAATACCATGGACTGATGTGTCATCATTACTCCTTTGGGAAACCCGGTGCTTCCGGAGGTGTAAATAAGGGCTGCCAAATCATTGGGAATAATTAAGGGAAGATCAGCCTTTTGTTCTTTTTTTTGAATGGCCTTCTCAAATTCTGAAAAGTATGTATTGTTTTCAGTTTTTCCCGAACCTTCACCTGAAATAAGAACCTCAATAATTTCTGTTAGCCCGTTCATCGCTGACGATAGTTCATTGATCAATTGACTTTCAGAAATAATTATTTTTGCACCACAATCGTTTAAAATGTAGTTTAATTTATTTGCTTTTGTTTGAGGGTTTATGACCAGAAATACCCCCCCGGCAATGGTAATTCCATAGATGGTGACAATGCACTGCCAGGAATTATTCATGTACACGGCGATGCGATCGCCCTTCTGAATTCCTTTATCAATGAAATGAGTGGCTAAATTCTCTGCACATTCTTTTAAGGCTTGGTACGAAAAGCTCTCGCCTTTAAAAATGGCAACAGTTTTCAAGGGATCTTTCATACATGAAAAATCCAAAGCTTCCCCCAAGATTCGTTGTGGCCTAAATATCATTGATTTACTTAAAATTTGGAATATTGAAAATTTATCTAGAATTGAAGTTTCCGGCTGATAAAACCTGTAATCGCATCGATGGATTCGAAGTTTTCCTCTAGTAAATCATTGTCTCCAGCTGCAACTGAAAACTCTTCTTCAATAAATCCAATAATGGAAATAAATCCCATGGAATCCATTATTCCCTGAGCAAAAATAAGGGTGTTATTATTGATTTGGTCTTGTGTTATATATGAAGTTTCCAAAATAAATTGCCTAACTCTCTCCTGAATTTGTAAGATATCTGCCATAACTGAAGTGAAAAGTTTGTAAAATAGACCGCAAATGTAAAATATATTTATTGTATTACGATGAAGATTTTCATTTCTAAATATTAAAACATTACTGACCGACAAAAGATTTCGTAATTGTCATGAATCCCTTCATCGACCATACTTTTGTAACTATTTCGCTCCGCTGGAGCTTACTTTTCCTTTCTTTCTGTTTTTCTACAAATATTTTGCGACTCTGTCGCTTTTTAGAAGGCTGCGGAGCAGCGACATATTTGTAATCAATTAGTTACCCGACTGCGTCGTAAGCTACAGCGTAGCGTAATTCAATTATCGATTTTTAGTCAGTTACCAATGATATTAAAACATCAATGAAAGGGCTGCTGATTATGTGATTTTATTCTTCTCAGAATTCATCTGAGTAGGTAATTGGCGCCATTCTTAAATACTCAGTAGTTTTCTTTTTCCGGATTAAATTGTTGTTAATGAGTTTGATTTCATCGGTTGTTTTCCCTATGATCTTTCCTACTTCTTCCGGATTGATTCCATTTTCAAGGCCATAACAGATTAAATCCATTTCGTGGAAAGGCATTTGGAAGAAAAACTCTTCCTGAGTTTGTTCAGCAGAATAAGTGTCAGAAGTAGGCGCCCGCTTTAAAATTTCTTCAGGAATTCCTAGATATTCAGCCAACTGATAAACCTGAGATTTGTATAAATGAGCAATAGGCATAATATCTGCGCCGCTGTCTCCGTTTTTTACAAAAAAGCCTTGTTCAACTTCATGTTTGTTGGGAGTTCCGATCATGGCATAATGCAATCGCTCCGCATGGAAATACAACATCGACATTCGGCAGCGCTGTTTAAAATTAGATGCCGCGACAATTTGCAAATATTCTTTTACCGGTAATATTTTACTTTTCGCCACTCCTTCGTCACTGATTATTGTTAAAGAAAATACCGGAGGTAAAAATTGATTTAAACCTCTTGTATTCAGGACAATTTTCATTTTGAATTTATCCGGGTTGTATTCCTGGAAAATACTTTTCACGGCATCATCCCTTCTTTCGTAACAGCCAAAACCGTCCAACGCATTGGTGATATTTTCTTCCAGTACCTGAACATTAAATTTTTTGGCTAAAATAAGTGCATATTCTTTGCTCTCAGCACTGGAATCTTTTTCGGGCAACATGACCCCCAAAACCTTGTTCGCACCCAATGCTTTCACAGCCAAAGCCAATGTTAAGGAAGAATCGACACCTCCACTTATGCCAATTACAGCTCCGTTTCGCTTTAAGACTTTGTGAATATCAGTCTCTAATCTGAATGCGATCCGATCAACTTCCGCATTTATATCATCAAATTTCAATACGTTTTTTGTAAATGTTTTGATTTTTGTATCCATTGTTTAGCTTTCCTTTTAATACAATATTAAAATTTTCATATGGTTCATTTATGTCCAACTGAAAACTTACAAAATCTAATCTCACTTGTAAAATTACAACACTTAACATTAAAATTATGCATTTAGTTCATATTTGTTTTCGATTCTATAATGTTTGCTTTGGGTAGTTTAACTGGTTTGCCGTTGGTTTTTGCGCCGAAGGTGCAGGATATTAATGACCCCCAATTTATATTAGGGGAAAAGAACAACATTCAAACCAAAGAACCCGGTAGGGTTCAATATTCATGCAATTTAATTCACCGTTGGTGAATTCAAAAGCTTTTCTGTCTTGCTTTGATTTATATCTATGTTCGCTTTATACCCATACAGAACGTGATTGAACCAATTTTTGTAATTCAAATCTTGGCCTTAATAGTATACAGCAAGTGTATAGGATGTGTACAGGCACTGTTAATGCATTAATGAAGTTATACTTCGGTGATCAATCGTATGCTGAATTTATATCAATATCTCATTCAAGATTAGCAGATTCCGAAACAAGTTCGGAATGACTTTGGATCAGATGAAATTATCGTGGGGAATGGAATCTAGTAGCTCTTTTGTATTTAATCAAAAACAAGGCTTTAGCTCCAAAATCAAAGATACTGTCCTCAAGCCGGACTGGCTGATACTTTTTCCCTTCAGCTGGAAAAAGTATCCAAAAAGAGCCGCCGCTGAAGAATAAAAAGCTAAAAACTGAATACGTTCCGCTAAAAATTTCCAAACTCCTCCCTTTGGTCGTCAAACAGGGAAATTTTCTTAACGCTCACTACTTCAGTTTTTTTAACGCTTTTTCTTCTTAGGCGGAACAAAAGCCGTGCTTTGAAACCTGGCAAACCAATTGGAAAAAAGTAATCTTAATCTTCAAGTCAATGTTATTCGAAGTGGATGGGTGGGGCGTCAAAATGCCCGGCGGAGGGTTCATTTTGACAAGATTTTTGCTTCCTTTTCATCGATTGGAAAAGGAAGAGCAAGTCCGGCTTGAGGACGAAAGGACTGAGTTTAGACACGACACATATTAATCTCCCCACAACAATATAAAGTGATCCATCTCATGTCTCAGAATGTTATTGAGATTAATGTGCTGAAATACAATATTATATTCACTTTAAATCTGAATGAAAATCAATAAAAAATTGAAAATTTACAGGGTTACAAAGATAAATAAATCTATTAATAATAAACGATCTTTTTTATATAAATCTGAATGAAAATTGTGAATTAATTCAAAAGTTATTGTTAGTATTTTGTTTATAACTTTTGTTAACTACCTATTGTATAGCGTACTTTATTTGTAGATTTGTGTATTGATAATAATTTTATAATTACTAATAACTTTATTTGATAATTTATGAAAATGCATTTGATGATTTTGAAAACCAGACCCAAGCAACCAGGTTGTAAGGGGATAATGGTGGTTATTCTTTATTTATTCATTCTTAATTTTTTCAATTATGGCTAAGACAAAAAGCCTTTTAACTGCCGGCCTCAGAGGCACGGTAGGAGGAACTCTGGTGTTCCGAAGATTGAATGGAGAGACCGTTGTTTCGGCTGCTCCTGAGATGGGTTCGAAAGAACCAAGTAAAAAACAAAAAATACATCGTGAGCGATTTCGGTTTGCTTCGTTGTATGCGCAACGAGTTTATACTGATCCGGATTTACTGGAGGAGTATTCACTTGCAGCAGTTAAAAAGGGATTCTCTAATGTACGGAGCCTTATTATTGCTGATTATTTCAGGATGCCTGAGATCTTGAGTTTTTCAGTAAACACCAAGCCAGAAGGATCAATTTTGGAAACTATTGTAGTCGATTACATGCGCGTGCGGTCGATTGCAGTTTCGTTGAAGAATCCAGATGGCTCGGTGTTTGAGACAGGAAACGGTGTTTTAGGCATCGACAAACAGACCTGGACTTACTTAGTACAGGATCAGGCAAAATTGGTTGCGGGAATTGGTATTGAAATATCTGCAACAGATTTACCAGGAAATGTAACCACCAAAAGTTTCGATTATCAGGCTTAGGTAGTTCATTTTCATTGTGATGAGGGGAGTAGCGCCAAACTATTTCCCTCTTTTTTTGAGGTTGTCAGCGCTTAAATGAACGTTTCAATGACCGAAGTTAGAAAATCGCATTTTGGCAAACAAATATTTAGGACACTATTTTAATGTTGTATGTATGTTATTTGGGTTCATTCCCCTTTGGAGGATAGATTCACTGGAATGCAATTGGATGTCCCTGGTTATTTCTTTTCGATAACTTCGATAATTCGCTTTATAAAAAGTTTCGAAGCTATTTTTGCAAAATTCTGATTTGGATGTGAATCTTTAGGATTAACAGCATATTCATTTTTCAAATAAAGGGAACCTTCTGTTTCCAACATATAAAAATCCCAAATATAAATATTGTCGTTTGGTGAATCCCAATCGTTTTTCACCCAATCGAAGAATTCTTTGGCACGTTGTGCCTGTTCTTTTGTTGTATTAGATTCAACTTGGGCAGCTCCTGTCCATATTAGGAATTTTGTGTTGGGAAATTCTTGTAATTTCTGTTTAAGAGCATTGTATTGAAGTTT
>JBBRHJ010000215.1:0-6690 GCA_038222885.1 Bacteroidales bacterium
GCTAAAGAAATTCGGAAAATTTTCTCAAAAAATTCAAACGGAAATAGTGGAGTCTTAACTTTTGAAAGATATAAATTATTCAACAATTCGTAAAACGACTTTACATCATTCATATCTTTGGCCTCTTCCCAGTATGCATCCTCTTTTTTTGTTAGTTTGATATCTCGGCGTTTACTTACACTTAAATTTTTGGTTGCAATTTCTATATTCTCACTATTTAAATGAAAGTTGAGATGTGGCGAATATTTAAATCCAGCATCTTCAAAAGTCTCTGTATAGGTTGAATAATCATTATAATTCCGAAATTCAATGTAAATTGACTTTTTCTCGAGATTCTGGCGAGTTGCAACAAGTAACTGTTTAAGGGAATCCTTTTCTATGCTAATATCCAACAATGGACCACCGCTAATTATGGCCCTTCTGCTAAAAAACTTTTTTGCAAAATTACCATCAGATACTATATAGCCGCAAATAATTCCAACAAGTTTTTCATTTTCTGACACACCAAAAATAAATGGTTCAAGAAAAGATAACGAAGCGTAAAAATAGTAACATTCGGGAGTTTGAAAAAAGGAGGCAGTAGGTGTGTTATCTAATAACTCTTTCCATTGTTGTTGATCTATTTGTGAAATATCGGTATGGATTTTCATATTCAATAGTAAAAATTAGTAAGGGAATTCCGCACAAGCTTTATTTAAAGGTGCAAATGTAGTAAAAATATAGCACTGTTTTTTGTTATAAAACCTAATCAATGTTTCGATATCGGATTAATCTGGCAGGATTTCCACCTACAATAGCATAATCAGGCACATCTTTGGTAACAACTGAACCCGCTCCAATAATTACAGCTTTTCCAATGTGTTTACAACCTGGAAGAATTATAACCCGTGTACCAATCCATACATCATCATCTATTTTTAGTGCGGATTTTTCCAGTTCACCTTGATGACCCATCGGAATATCGGTTCGGTCAAAACTATGCCCACCACCAATAAATAAGACTTCTTCGGCCATCATTAGATTGTTTCCAATGGTTACTATCCTATTAGTCGATTTGAAGTTTGCACCTAGAGCAGCCTCATTACCAGCTTTAAAGTCTTTTCCATTACCAAAATACACATTATTCTCAACTACTAGTTTTTTACCACAGGAAGAAAACAGTTTAGAACATAAAAAAGACCGAAATTTCATCGAAACTTTCCCAACGAATGGGGTAGTTGATTTTGGCAAATAACGAGCAAAACCATAATATAAAAAAAGGTAAAATTGACGCATAATGAATCTTTTAAAATATAGTACTTATTTGTTATTCAACACTTTATTATAAACTGAAATTATTTTTTCGGCAACATTTTCAATTTCTAAACCCAAGTTAATAATTTGAGAACGACCTTCTGTTCGTTGCCCAAATTCTATGGCAAAAATAATTTTTTGTGACACATCTTCCACCCTGTATGAAGTTATAAAACAACCACTTATATTTTGAGTTATTTCAGGAACATCGCCAGCTGGTACTGAAACAATAGGACAATTGCACGCCATAGCTTCTTTTATAAATTGAGGCGAACCTTCAGTGAAACTAGTCATTAAAACCAAATCGACCCCATTCATCAACACGACGACTTGTTCACGTGAATAACCTTTCAGTTCTAACAAAGTAACGTCAGAAAGTGGCTGAACTGCCTTTATGGCAAGCTCAGAATTCTTAACATTGTTTTGAAAACCACCTGCAAATAAAATGTATTTCTTATCTGGTTTAAAGCCAAGTAAATTCCGTGATTCTAGTTTATCTATCTCCCTGAAAAGCTTAGTATCAACCCCACATGGAATGAGTGAGTGGTTGGTTTTAAACCCTGATTTCTGCTGATTTTTTTTTGAAACAAATATATTGTGGGCAGAAAGTAACATGTTTAACAATGAAAACGGATAAACCCTTGGTTCATTAATATCACTGCCATGATAGGTAGTAATAACGGGTATTTTCCGCTGAATATTACACAATAAACCTGAAAGTCCGTAATGAGCATGAATTATATCCGGTTTAAACGCTTTAATTTTTCCAACTAAATTTTTATAATTCTTCAAATAGCCGGTAAAACCTTTACCTGCGATGGTGAAATACTCAACTTTCAACCCTTTTTGCACCAACGATTTGGCTTGCTCCACTATAAAAGGAGAAATCCTACCTGAATTTTTACTGCAAACTATTAATATATTCATCTTCTGAATTTAGGTCATTCCTCTTCCTGCCAATTTAAACCAACTCCAAGCTACAATAGCAATAAAAAGCAATGTCATATACCAGCTAAAGTATTTTTGTTGTTTTTTCTGAATTAGAGTTAATCCAAATGCCGCAAAAAGCAATTCAAATGGTAGCGCTGGTTGATGAAAGCGTTCTGACTGTGCAAACGCACTCATGGCAATAATAACCAAGTAACCTATTGTAAAAGAGCCTAATAAAACATATTCTCTCCATTTCTTATTCTTGATAATCCAAAACAAAGCAAAGATGGTAAAGAACGCCATTACATTCTTAACGTAATTTCCGCCATTTATTAATTTTTGATTTTCTTGTTGAGGCGTCTCAATAATAGTAGGAAATGGGATTACGAAAATCATCGGTGCAAAAATAGCCCCTGTAGCATATTTTGAAAATTTATTACCATTTGCACGTACCGATCGCCACTCCATGGATTGTTGTTGATTTGCAGACCTAGTATTCCAAACACTTTCAACTTCATTAGCAATAGTTCCTCCAATAAAATAACCTACAGTTCCAAGAATCCAAACGATTAACATGAGACGTTTTCCCATTCCAAGAACTTTGGTAGACGTAAACATCAAAGTTGTAAACAAAGCAAATAAAGCAGTAGCACCCAATACTGTTCGAAAAAAGAATAATGATGCAGCAAGTAATATTGATGGAACAATATTGGCAAAACCAAAAACTCCTCCCCTGATCATAAAATCAGACCGTTCAATAAACCAAACAGTCAATAATACCATTTCAACTTCCTTTGTGTGTATGCCACTATACAGGATCAAGTTGGGCATTAACATGCAAAAAATGGCACCCATACGACCCACATTTTCACCAAAATTCCGAACACCAATTCTATAAATCAATAAACAAGTATATGCACCGAACAAAGCTTTTAACAAACGAGCAATCAAAATTGAACTCCCTGTTATCCAGTACTGCCATCCCAAATACAGAGTATAACCCATATCAGAATACCTAGCTGCCATTTGGTCAAAAAACACTTTCAATTTTCCGGTTTGAATTAACTCTACAAGCCAAGTTCCTTCGTTGTGATAGGAAAATGCATCAGCTGAATCAAACTCAAATGGTTTACCAGTCATTATATTAAAAAACACAAAACTAAAACCTACCCAAACAATACGAACAATTAAAGCTGTTTGAAATAGTTTTTTCACAAATTTCTTTTCAGAAATTACAGACCATTTTCGTGTAAGTTGATTAGCATAATTAAAAAACAATAGCACTTCTGCTATACCGAATATCCACCAAATTGGTGAAAGGATTCTATTAAAGAATAAAATATTGCAAGTCAGCAGCACACCCAAATAGAGGGAGATGGCTTTTGAAGAATATGATTTTGGGAAGAAATTTAACACGTAATTGATTGTAATTAAAATTGATTTTATGGTTGGGTCTTAATTGTTTTTATTCTAATTAATATTTTTTTCGTACAATATTTCTATTTCAGATGCAATAAATTTCCAATCATATTTATGAGATTCTTTTCTATTATTTTGTTCCATTGTTATTCTAATCGAATCATTTTCAAGCAGTTCTATAATATGAGTTGAAAATTTATCTATATTAGCCAATTCGGATAAAAGTCCATTTACGTTATTTTTAACAACCCAAGGAATTCCACCTATATTGGTTGCCACAATTGCTTTTCCTGCAGCCATTGCTTCACAAAATACGATTCCCTGTGACTCTTCTTCGCTATGAAGAACGAAAATTTCAGCATGTCTGTAAAAATTTAATATTTCATCAAATGAAGCATTGGGATAGACTTTAATATTTTGTTCCAATCCTTTTTCAATAATACTATTATGCATTGACCGAAAATAAGTTGAATCAGATGACGACCCAATAATATTAAGCAAAATATCGGGGAAAACTGTTTTTACTTTCAATATGGATTCTATCAATAACAAATGACCTTTCCTTCTGTTAAGCGCTCCTACCGCTAATAAACTTTTCGATTTTGAATCATTTTCTAACTCAAAAAAAACAGCATTTATACCTTGTGGTATAACATGACAAATAGGCAACCTAAATATTTTCAATTGTTTCTTATAATTCTTTATTTCATCAGCAACATATTGAGTATCAACAATTATCTGTGAACATAAAGAAATAAATATAAATTCAGTAACACTTTGCGACCAGAATTTAACAAGATTTTTTAAACTTCTTTTTTTCTGCCAACTATTTTTCTTTTCAATATGAGCTAAACCATGAACCGTTACTATGGTTGGGATTCTATTAAAGCGTAAAAATATAAAAATAAATAAAGCGAACAAACTCGTAGTATGAACATGGCAAACACTCGGTTTTTGAAAACGAATAATCTGTAAAATTGAATGTATTCTTATTACTGATGAAAAATTATTCTTTCCTTTTGTCGAAAAACGAAAGATTTCAATATCATTTATTCTTTCTGAAGTGTCATTTATCAATTCTGTTCGTGGTATATCAATCACAACTACTTTATGATTCTTGGACTGTTCTACTGCAAGTCCATAAACTGATGCTTCCACCCCACCCTTTATACAGGATGAATCCAATGGGAAAGAACCTATTTGAACGATTACCATTTGTTGAAAAATTATACATTATTAAAAAAACTATTTTAGCAATTTCTCTTTTAGCTGAAACCCTACGCTTAAAATCTGTAACCAGACTTTTAAAATGAATTTAGGTAATATCTTATACTGAATTCTGTATTTAAAGGAATGGTTTTCCCAGTGAATGTGTTTCAGAATTAAATCTACTTCCTTTTTATTTTTTCCAGCTAAATAATAGGGAAATAAACCATACACAGCCAATGTTTCATACATTTTCTTGAAATCAGGATTGTCATTAAATTCTCTATAATCAGAAAAAAGCATGTGCTGTTCAGGTTCATAGAATCTCTCGCCAATTGCACGATTAATTACTTCTACATCCTGATTGTAATACGCCAACGGTTTATTAAGTAATGCAACCGGATATTTCATAGCTATCCGCACCCACAAATCAAAATCTTCACCCATCTTCAATCTTGGTTTGAACCCGTTTTCGGAATCAAAGACGGATTTTCTAACAATCGCTGCGCCAGTCCAAATTGGTTGATATAAGCTTCTTGAATATGTTCTGAAGTAGTTAATTATTCCTCGTTCAAATCCAACATCAACTCCTATTTTGGCAGGTATATTTTGCCCATTCTTAACCTTAAAATAACTGCTACCATACAATCCTGCTTCCGGAAACTGATCAATCAAACCTTTCATTTCTTCCAAATAAGTTGAATCCCACCAATCATCGGCATCCAGAAATGCAATATAATCAAATTTGGCAACTTTTACACCATTATTTCGTGCAGTTGACACACCGGCATTCTTTTGATTAATTATTCTGAGTTTCTGAAAAGTCACCGAATCATTTAATGATAATTGATAACTGATAACTGATAACTTCCCGAAGCTATCGTCTGTCGAGCCGTCGTCCACAACAATCAGCTCAAACTCATTAAAGGTCTGAGCCAAAACCGATTTTATGGCTTTTTCAATATAAGCGGCTTTGTTGTATAAAGGTATAATTACAGAGAACATAAATGCATAGTGTTCATTTAAAATAAATGAATCCATTCATTCACAATGAACGAATGGCGATTGTTATGGTTATTTTCCTACTTGTCGAATTTTGTTGTATAAGGAAATAATTAAGCTAAACGAATGGTCTAATATTAGTTTTACTTTTGAATCTTTAGTTGATTTTTTTCAAAAAACCAAAGATATAAAATGAGATCAAATTTAATGCACTTTTCACTCTTATACTCTTATCACCATGTTTTACAAGCGTTAAAGCTGTTTTTTGAGCAGTTTTAAAATCGAACTTTTTGTAGGCTAAACCCAGCAAAATATTATTAACATAGGTATCGTAAACCGTTTCATCAAATGGCAAATCTGCCGGAAATAAATCACAAAGATACTTATACATGATTTTTTCTCTTTTATATTTTGAAATAATTTTTTCGTAACTCTTTAAATTACTTAAAGATTCATGGCCTTTTCTATATGTTACTGTTGATATTGGTAAATAATTTACTTCTGAGTATTTAGATAAAATAATTAGTATTGGCCAATCTTCTACTGGAAATTCTAACGCAATAAAAGTGTCAAAATCAACATATTGATCAATAAGCTTCTTCCGAAAACAGATTGTTGGAGCAGTTATTGCAAGAGATCCATCAAAAATTTCTTTTTGCCTAAATCCTTGTAAAATTGGTTGCGTTGACTCTTTACGGCAAGATTTTTTGAGTCTTCCTGTTTCTGTATTTAACTCATCATAATCAGTATACAATATACCACAAGTTGTATGAGATTCCATAAAATCAACTTGTATCTGAAGTTTATTTGGATTATGCCAATAATCATCTCCCGCACAAC
>JBBRHJ010000216.1:0-6615 GCA_038222885.1 Bacteroidales bacterium
GCATTCCCAAATATTAATTCCTGGATACTCTCCGCATTTTCTAGAGAAATCCGTGCCTTTAATTCAGCGATTAACATAGCGCAGAATTCCCGTCGGATTTCATCAAAATATGATGTTGATTGTTCATCCTTTTGCTCAATAACCTTGTTATACAGGTATTGATATAAAGGAACAGAATTAATACCAGGCTCAATAAATAGTGACTTAAATAAAAGTGCTTTCTTATTTTCATCACTAAGTGAACTATGGGCGAACTTAGTTTTGTTAAAATATATCTGTATATTTATCCGGTCATCATTTAAAATTGACCATTCATTATCAAATTTCCCTATTATATCTCTTTGAAACATTCCCTGTTCAAACTTTGGTTCTTCCTCTGGGAACAAAACACTTTTAAGATTTTCGAAAACGGAATGATCTGCTTTGGGATCTGTCAATTTTGTAGTTGGAATAAAACCTTCAGTGATGTTCTGTTTTATCCTTACACACTCTTTAAGTAAAGCCTGATAATATTTTATTTGCTGATTCAGTGTGTCTTTATATAATTTTTGCTGCATTTTCCAAAATATCCATGCCATGTATTTTTGTATAATGCTCTTAATCTTTCGTAAAATGCCAAACCAGTATTTGTAGAATGCCGCCAAAAGACTTCCGACGAAAATTACAATGAACAATATTTCAGTTCCGTGTCCTGTCTCAAAGAAAGATGTATTGATTAGTTTATCAGGAATCAGCAGTAAGCCGGCAAAAATCACAAGTGGCAGGATGATTCCTAAAATAGCAGCTCGTGTAAAAATGCTAAGTGGCACTGGATGAAACTGCAAAAGTTTTACAAGTTTAGTTAAAGTAGTTTGCTCGTATGATTCTTTTTTATCCGTCTTTGAATCAGTTTCTTCCCTTTCCTCTCCATGCTGAATAAAATCTTTATAGTAGGCAGTTAGTGGTTTTGGTATATTTTTTAAAGGGTAATCATCTATTGCGGGGAAATTGGAAGCTGTTGGCGTATTTCCATCTTTCAGGTTTTCAATAATTATAACTTGTCCATCAATGAAAGTTTTAATTTTTTCAAGCACCAACATAATATGCTGTAATCCTACAGGATTTTCCAGTAAGTTATTCTCAGCCCACACATTCTTTAGCAACTTACCGACTTCTGCTATTGCTACATCAGATGATGCCTCAATTGTATCATCAAATTTTTTGTTCAGATGATTGCTATAACTGATAATGACACTATACATAAAGGAATGAGCCGATTCTCTGAGATTGACCGCAAGCGACCTGATGTATTTTTTAAAATAGACTGGAATAAGCCATTGTGAAAAGAGGCTCCAGGCAGAAACTGTTGGTTTGTATAATAACTTTATAATCTCTCGATTTCTGTTCTCTGATTCGTCCTTAGTCTCGAAGCCGGTGACAAAAAAATTATAAGTTGCATTCCAGCCCCATTTTGAAACAATATTAATTGAATTGAAATATTGATTTGCAATGGTTTCATCACTCCAGAAACTCTTTGTTTTGTCTAAACAGAATTCAGGGAACATCTGATCTAACAGAGATGCCGCGACATTATGTCTATGGACGTCTGGTTCATAAGTAAGGGAATATGAACCCGCAGTAATCAAAACTTTTGTAGTTGACGCTTTGGATTGGTATAACACATTAATAGTCAATCCAACATGAAAAATCAATTGAACAAGTCTATCATGGACTTTTTTTATGTCGACAACAACCTTATTCTCCTCGTTTATTGTATTTAAATCCTGATAGCCATTCGGGTTCTTTACTGCATTGAAATTAATATCACTTTGAAAAACCAAAACATCCAACTTAGAAGCGTCATGGATTATTTGTGATATTTCCTGTTTGGGGATATTGTTGTTATTGAAATAGTAAATGCCATAATAAAAAACATCTACAATTCCCCCTAAAATACTGCCATTGGATTGAAATTCCTTAATCTTAACAGCAAATTTGATCAACTTGTTAAAATAATTGTCTGATCCAACAAAAATAAAAACAAACCGTTTTGCATTATATAAACCAACGCTCGAATTCAGTATTGGCAGGTCTGCTTTCTGCAGGAAGTCTTCATTGAATTTATCAAGGACTATATCATTAATATTAAAGATGGTCCACCACTTATGCTTGTTTAAATCGAATTTTTTGTCAAATTCCTGATTTGCAAAAGCATTGAATTGCCGATCAATTTTTACTTTAAAAGAATCAAATTCACTCTCACTCTGATGAGTAATAATGCAAATTGGACATATTTCTTTCATGGTTAATTATAGTTAGTTCAAGCAACCAGAACAACAAATCACTTTCATACATTTGACTAGTTTCCGCCTACAATACAATTCACAATTTATACTTAGCTAAATAGAACTGAACTATATCCTTCGTGACTTTTTTTTCTGCTGTGTTGACAAATAGCTTAAGGAATTCCCTGTTTAGTGCCACTCCCATTTGCTCCATCTCTTTTCGGGCTTCATTATAAATAATATATTCATCCGAAATTTGTGACTTCACTGAACTCATCATCTTAATCCATGGTAGTAATGCTTTGTTGTATGAAGAAGTATCATTTGGATTCAATTGTGCGGTCACATTAATCTCGACTGCTGGAACTGAATTTTTCAGAATATACTTTTCATCCCATTCATCATATTCACATGACATTAGTTTAAAACACTTTTTCGTTTTGTCAAAGGAATATCCTGAAATTAAATTTGATTTAATAATATCCTGTTTGCCAAGTTGTTCACTTAATTTCAATAAATAAAACATAAAGAAATATACGATGATGGAATCGTCGTATATATTGGATTCAGTAACATTCAAATCCTTTAAAATTAACGAATTCTCAAATACCTTCCACACATTTCCATCGAAGTTATCCCCCATAAACCTTTTATCCAGGAAAGGCTGGTGAGTGTATTTCTTGCCTAATTTTTTAAAGTTTTCTACAAAAAATGGCGAATATTCTCTTTCATAGAAAACGTAATCATTAATGTTGTACTTATACTCCAACCTTAATTTGACAATTCGATCATCACTAACAGCATTTTTCAATACTTTTAATTGCATTCTATTCTGCGTTGTTTCTTCAGCACCCAAATCTCTCTGTAAAGATTCGTTATCCTCAAAGTTTCCAAATATTACAGTAAATGCCTCATTGTTAGTCACATTATTTCTTTTTTGGAACTGAACATCTTTGGTGTTTTTAAATCTATTAACAACTGAATTATATTCAGCCTGTGTTAAACCATCAATAGTGTCCGTTTTCAATAATTGACTAATAGACTTTGAGGTTATTGAAGTAATGTGATAATTTGTTTCCGCCTCCTTAATGACCCATTTATTCAAGCTATTCATAATAACCTCTAAAAAAGCTGCATATTTGATATTCTCTTTTAAAGGGTCAAAATAATTGTTTATTCCTTTTATCTCCGAGAAAATTTGCTCTTTTATTTTTCGCACTGAATAGCTATATTCAATCTCATTCTCAGTATTACTAGTCCCGTCTATCAGGCTCCTTTCATTTATTAGAGGTATTGCTGTATTTGTTTTGCTGCGCAACAGTATCTTGTTGTATTGAGTTTCGAAAGGATTGTTTTTTACGATCTCCGATTTATCATTTACAATTTTCTTCAAATCAGGTACATATAATCTGGAAAGATCTTTTTTTGCTATCCTTATCTGCTGCTTAAAATCAATTTCCCAGTTATCTTTATACTGAATTGATTTGATAAATTCAGCTAAGAAATTACAACATTTATCAAATATTCCGGTATTGCTCTCAGTCAATAATTTGTATAGAATATTTTTTAAATGGTATTCGTAAAAATTTTCGATAAGCAGATCTCTATACTTAGTAGAATCTTTTGCTGAAAAAACCACTTCCTTTTTCAGGTTTTTTTCAACATTGGTCTTTCTGTTTGATGTACCTGCAGGAATTTGCTTTGAATAATGAGCATCTAGAATATTAAATGCTTCAAAAGCAAATCTTAAATTAAACGCATTGAAAAAACGAGGTGTGAACGCATAAGTATCAACAGTCAATTCCTCTATAAATCTCTTTAATGCATCATTAGCTGCTTTCAATTGTGGATTGTTCGATATTCCTTTTGAAAGGGTTTCCATATCTTCACTAAAAAGCAGTAATTCTTGCTTTGTTTTTCCGCAAAACCCTTGTAATAACTGTGTAAAATTTATTTTAAAATCATCAATTTTGTGAGTAATGTAGTCTTCATAAGTATTAACTACATATTGTCTTTCTTCCGTCGATAAGCTCTGATCCTCTGAACCTAAGATTCCATATTGAAATACCTCATGTTTTAATCTTTTCTTGACATAGGCCTTTAGAAGCTCGTCGCTTTTTACAATGGAAAAATAGCCAGGCACGAGAAAAGCATTTATAAATTCATCATTTTTTGACCCTTTTGCAATAGGAATATAGTCATTGGTCAATGAACTATCAAATGAATTTGAAAAACTCTCATCAAGATCGGCGGATGTAACCTCCAATTGAAAAATAAAATTTGCTAATTGCTTGGATGATTCATCAAAGCTAGCATCAGGTGATTGACTAATAGAATCATAAAAACATGCAAAACGAAACGGGTTAAATTTATTGTTTTCATTATTAACAATCCCGGTAGGAATTACTGAGAAGTTGTTAAATGCACTGGCCCTGGTTGTATCTAAATAGAAATTTTTTACCGCTGCATTGATTTCCTGAAAAAAAGCATAGGCATTTAATTTATAATTCTTTTTCTTATCCCCGTCCTTTAAATCCTGTATATAACCATGAGGCATAATAATTACAGGACGTACATCAGGTTGATCCATGCCAATGAGGTTTGCTTCTGTCTTATAAAGGCTATGAATTAAATATAACAAATCAAGATAAATACCGCTGCCTGTACCACCACAACTACCTCCAATTATATAAATGCGTATTTTAATGTTTGCTGAATTAACTCTATTAAATTGTTTTTGCCGATCCTGCAGGACTTGTATTTTATGCTTCAATTTGTTATAAAGTGATTCAGGTTCATTACTGATACATTCTTGAAAAAGATTCATTCTTGAAAGCATACGTAGCCCATCTGCCCCAGCTTCCAGTGATTTTTGCCCACTGACTGATAATTGAGCTTGATCGACCCAATCTAACACACGTTGTTTATATTCAGAATGAGGAAATGAATCTCGCTTAACTTCATCAAGTACCGTATTGGGGGCATGCACTCCGATATTGCAAAAATCTTCGTCCGTTATTATTTCCTTATATTTATTCTTTGAAGAAAAGTCTGTATCAATATACAAATATTCATCCTTCAATAAACCATCAAATATATCTCTATGATTCTCACTTGCTTTTATAAATGCATAATGTTCATCAAGCATTCGGTTAAGAATAGCTAAAGAAGTTGTTCCAGATCCGCCTAATCCAATAAATAAACAATTCATAATTTTTGTATTTGAAGGTTATGACTATTTTTCCTTTTTTATCGTGAAATCAAAACTGTAAGTAGCACCCTGCTTTATAGTTATTTTATCATTTAACTTAATTTTAAATGATTGTTTGTTAACCGGGTTGCCATTTAGTTCCACCAAATTGACAGTTTTCCCGGAATACGAAAAGTTAATTGATCGCTGTATCAACAAATTGAAAGGGCATCCTCTTTTACCGAAGATTCTGACCTCAAAGGTTATGTTTTCGATTACTATATCAGCTTTTACTGGTTCGGCACTAATCGTAACAACTTGTTTAACCGGTAGTTTCTTTTTATCCGATTTATCCATGGCAGTATGACTAGTAACAAATAGAGCCAAATCTCTAAGTTTATAGGGAAGTATCGTATTTTTGATTGTAAAGACTATTAAAATTACTACAAAACAAACTACCACTATAAATAACCATAATGGCCAGGTAATAGCAATTCCCCTATCTGCCTGTATGTTTTGTGTATAGGTCAGATAATTATCTGAACTTTTATTCCCCTTATTCTCTGAAGTAGTCTGCTTAAGGGATACTAAAGCATAAAGTTTTTCTATTTCACTGTCAGCGGCTGTTGAAATTTTCCCCTTAATGAGTCCGGAAATTCTATTCCCAAAACAGAAAGGATTAGATGTGCTTTTGAAAATGAGTCTGCCAATAGTGCAACTGGGTTTATCAGAGTTAATGCCCGAAGCCTCGAACTCAAAGTCATTTCCTCCGGATACCTTAATGCTGTTCATTTCCTGAAAGTTCAAGCCCAGTATAAAAGCAGGTAACGAATCTAAAATACCAGTAACTTTTACATTACCGCCGAGTGAGATGTGTGACTTAAGATTAAATCTTTGGTTTGTTTGTATTTTTTGCAGGTCCTTTGAAAGAAAAGTCCAGAGGTTTTGCTCCATCATTTTACCTGCACGATCACTAAACCAATTTTGCAAGGATGTTGCATCAAATTCAATAACGTTCAAACCGGGAAATACAATTCGAATACTGGGGAGATCTCTGCCAGATGAAGCTTCTAAAGGCAATTTTAAAGCAAATGCCTCAATTAATGAGGTTTTACTGATTAGTGCAAACTTCTGTTGCAAGGTTTCCCAACTCGTCTTTAA
>JBBRHJ010000217.1:0-6577 GCA_038222885.1 Bacteroidales bacterium
ATCGATACGATAAACAATACTTAGAATTCCCAAACGGCGAACGGCTTCACGTGCATCAGGAAAGCGGAAACCTTCAAGATCTAATTTTATGAGGGCGGTATCTACTATCTGCAATGCCTGAGCTTGGAGAAACTTATAATATTTCTGAACAAGTGGATCCGTTTTTATTTTAAATTTCAGATTTTTCTCAACCTCTGGAGTAAGAATAAGTTTGGGTGATTGCTTTGATAAATGACTTTTAATATAGAACTCTGTAATTGGGTTGTCCAATACAGTTTTCTCAGTATGTTTCTCTGTACCTTGCGAGAATGACGAAACAGAAATAGACAAAGAAATCAAAATGCAAAAGAAGAGATGATGTGTGTTTTTCATTTTCGTGTAAATGTATTTAATTTAAAAAATAATGAGAAAATAAATATGTTTATAAAAAATGGCTGTACTGAGATGACAATTCTTTTCACCTACTGTATTAAATAATTATATCATTACAAATCTGATTATGTGTTAGTTAATAATACGAATATGTTTTTTAACTTTTCAGCCATTTAATTATGGCTCCAGCAAAATGGATAATTTTAGGATTAACTTCCAAGCTATTACAAGTTTTTAAGTTGAATGTTTCGGTATTCTACTTTCATTGGAGGACCCACATGAACTTGAACGCCAAGGTAGCCTTTAAAAGTTCGGTTGATAGAGTCATTATCAATCACCTCGCTCATTAACACATCGTTAATATAATGTTGTAAAGTATTTCCCTTAACTATCAAATGAACTTGATTCCAATCATTGCTTTTAATTTTTGTTTTAAGTGAATCTGATGATCCTAATGTCCCAGTAATCTCTCTGGTTTGCCAGCAATTTGCTTTAATGTTTTGTTTTAGAGAATCTAATTTATCAGTGTTTTTTATTTTAACTTTTTCTCCCCGATATGCCAAAGTAGTCCTTTTTTTCTCTTCGTAATTTTGTCCGGTATATCTATTCTTGCCATCAATATCTGCCTGATAGCCACGTAATGCAAAAGGATTATTGCTTACAAGCTCACTTCTATAATTGATGCCGCTATTGCCCGATTCCGTAATTCTATATTCACACTTTAATTCAAAGTCAGCTGGTAACTCGTCTTGCCAGATGATAAAACTATTGCTTTTAAGAATGGTTTCTGGCGTAACCTCTCCTACTAAATTGCCATTTTCAACACGCCAATATGTTGGATCACCTTTCCAGCCAGCTAAATTCTTAGCATTAAAAATGATTTTAAAATCATTTTTATTTACTGACGAATTTCTTTCAAGCTCTGAATGCGACTGAGCTGATAACTGATTAGAACAGAATAATATACTTAAAATAAGCAAGTTTGTTATGTTGATAATTTTCATATACAATAATAGTGAAAAAATTGCCAATAAACAAAATCCACTTCAAGATGAGATTTCATTTATTGGCAAATCAGTTAGTTATTTATTACTTTACCCAACCTGGGTTTTGTTTTAAATTTGGATTTTGTCCAAGCACAGTTAGTGGAATTGGCCATAAATAATGCTTACTCTCATCAAATACTGGATTAGCCCAAGTACTTCCCTTGTAAACATCTATATATGGATTACCATCTACCATAGTGGTTTGCACTATTGCTCCTTTAAATCTTGCAATAGCAGCAGCATCCCAAAGCATGCCTAAACTTGGTTTTTCTAATTTTTTACCTTGTTTCCAACGTCTCAAATCATCATAACGGAATCCTTCACTAAACAGCTCAACACGACGTTCTCTTCTTATCTCAACCAATAAAGACGAAATTCCGTCTCCAGCATATTTCGGATCCATAGGCGGTGTTAGCGTAGTCATTTTTGGCATCCCAACTCGGTCTCTCAATTTATTTACACTTAAATCTAAATCTGCTATTGTAATGGTGCCTAACTCTGCTTTAGCTTCTGCATAATTAAGAAGTACTTCACCCAATCTAAAAACGATACCTGGTGTTTCTGCTTGATTTTGACTTAAATGACCATCGACATTGTAAAATTTAATAACATGGTAACCAGTACTTGACGGTGGCCCACCTGTATTAGACATCCCTGTAATCCTAGGATAAATTGCACTGGAGTTTTGATTATATTTATAGAATGATTGGTCTGCAGGGTATAATATTGTTTGTCTCAAACGTGGATCACGATTTACAAAAACATCCTCAATTTTAGTATTTGGTACTGTTAACGCAGTAAGACCCATTGGTTTTCCATCAGTATAAAGATAGTCGTCTAACGCATCTTTTGTCATTCCACCAGAATAATATAAATAATACTTCATGATGTTATTGTTTCTTATTCCTGTCAGATATTTCACCCAATGGATAACCTCTGGGTTGCCAGTTAAGTCTTTTAAAACACGGTGAGTGGCATTATAATCATGTAATGGATCTGCGGATTTGTATAAAGAATAACCTCCATTATCCATCAATTCTTTAGACGCATCGGCAGAAGCTTGTAGCCATAAGTTAGGGTTTGTGCCACCATGGTATTTTCTCCACGTACCTTCAAATAAACATAATCTTGATTTTAATGCTAAGGCATCCCAACGGTCTAATCTACCTGGCGCTCTACCATCACCCCAATTTACAGGTAGGTTTGCTACTGCAAAGTTGATGTCTTCCAACACCTTATCCATAACAAATTCTCTTGAATCTCTTGCACCATAAAGTATGTCAGCCTCGTTGGTCTTAATTTCATGATCAACCCACTGCATATCGCCAAACTTGGATACTTTATCATAATACCACCAAGCCCTAAACATCTTAGCTTCGCCAACATATTTGTTTTTGATAGGATCAGTTACTGGTGAGGTTTTCATATTATCTAATCCAACGTTAATGGCTCTCAACAAATCGAAACTTTGGTACCCAAAATCTTGTACACCTCCAGGAATATGAATTCCTGCGCGTACATCTTTAAAACGATTCGCTCTAGGCTCACCTGCAGGAGGCGCCATATTATCAGTAAACCCATCTACATAAGTGTAACTGGCTTTAGTACTATTAAACGCTGATGAATGCCCAAACAATAATGTTGATTTTTCATCATCCTTTGTTAAATCGTAAATTTTATTGTTATAAACCTTCAGATCGTTTTCTGTCTTCCAGTACGTTTCGTTACTTAATTGATCAAGGGGTAAACGTTCCAAAAAGGCGTCATTACAGCTCACCATGAGTGATGCTGCAAATGCAAGTATTCCTATTTTTTTAATTGTTTTTTTCATTTTATGTATCTTATTTGATTAATTAAAAAGTCACTTTTAATCCTACACTTCCGCTACGCTCAAAATAATACTGTTGACGAAGATTATCATTGAAAGTTTGTTCTGGATCTAACGTTTTATGCAACTTGGTATATTCCCATAAATTTTGTCCTGATAGGTATATGGACGCATTGCTAATTCCCACTTTAGCCAATAAATTTTTTGGAAAATTGTAGTTGATAGTGACATTTTTCAAGCGGATATACGCTGCGTTTTGTAAGAAGCGAGTTTGATTAACCATATTTCTGGTATCAAAAACTCTTGGTCTAGCAAAATAGGCATTGGTATTAGTCGGTGACCAAGAATTATCAATAAAATCTTCTGTTACCAAACTACTATTATATGGCCAAAATGAGGTATGTGGTCCTTGATCAGGATAATAATCTCTTTTTAATACCCCCTGAAAAAACATACTTAATGATAGACTTTTGTATTCCACACTCGGCGTTAAACCAAAACTATATCTAGCCGAATTGTTACCTATTACTTTAAGATCACCAACGTCATATACTCCAGTTGCACTTATAATCGTTTGTGTTCCTCTATCTATTTTACCATCCTCATTTAAATCTGCATACTGCACATCACCTGCCCTCCATGATCCACCTGCTATTGCAGTTTGATTTGGTGCTGTGGTGTAAGCAGCATCAGATTCGAATAAGCCTACAGTTTGGAATCCCCAAATTTCTCCGATATTTTTACCCTCGTAAAAACTGTTGATACTTGGATTTACTGCATTATATTTGGTAATTACAGTCTGGTTATCTGCAAGGTTAACACCGAAACCGTATTTCCAATCTTTACCTATTTTATCACGCCAATTCAGTGAAAGCTCCCAGCCCTTTGTTTCTAAATCTGCACCATTTTCTAAAGGTTCTAGGGCGCCTAACACTGTTGGCAACATCACCCTTAGCAACATATCTTTAGTTGCTCTAATAAAGGCATCAGCAGTAAAATTCAGTCTGTTGTTAAGAAATGAAGCATCTAAACCTATATTTCTTGTATTTACAGATTCCCAAGTTAATGTTGGACTAACTAAACCTGCTGGAGAAATAGTTGATAGAGGACCACTTCCCAAAGTATATTGAGCAATATTAGCGGCTAAAGATGGTACATAAGGATAGTAGTTTTGAACACCGTTTTCAGTATAGATCTGATTTCCTAACTCACCATAAGATGCCCTAAGTTTTAAATCCGATAGCCAATCTTTGGTCTGTTCCATAAAAGATTCCTCAGAAACTCTCCATCCTAAAGAAAAAGATGGGAAAAACCCAAACCTGTCTTCCTTTGGAAAACGACTGGTTCCGTCATATCTTCCATTTACTTCTACCAAATACTTCGACTTATAATCGTAATTAAATCTAAAAAAAGCACCACGTAAACCATAGGCTGAACGCCCTCCACTAACGGTTTGAATACCAGTAGTTACATTAATGTCAGTAACTGTAGGAGTAATTAAGTTATCAGCTCTGCCTTGTAGTCGTCTTGTTCTTAGTTCTTCTTGATTATAACCTACTAATATTTTAAAATAGTTATTTTTTATTTTATTGTAGGTGTATTCCCCAAAAACGTTAAATGCAAAGTATTGATTAAACTGATTTCTATCTAAAATATAATCAATCCCACCTTCTCCGTTATTAAGCTTTAACGTATTCAAATCAACTCCCATCTCTAGATTTTCTCCAGGAATAACACTTACTAGACTCGCTACGTTCTCAACATTTTGAGAAAAAGAATTATAAGAAAAATCACTTTTAATTACTAATCCTTCAAAGGGAGTTAAAGTTAACCCTTGTGTAAACCAAGTGTCATTCTTAATGTCGATATCACGGCCACCCTGTTCGATGTATGGAAGTGTATTGGTATTACCAAAAGACTTTCCGATAAAATCTTTATACGTATCATGATCACCAGGTGTTTTATAAAATGGCAAATCTGGAAACACTATCGGAGCAATTGATCTTGATCTATTAACACTATTTATGCTGACATCAAATGCATAAGTATGAGGTTCGTTATTGGTGGTGTTTGAATAAATAATTTTAGAGTTTAAACTTAACCATTTATTTACCTTAAATTCTACGCTCAACAAACCATTATAACGTTGAAAGTTTTGATTTTTAGCGTCATTAACTAAATATCCTTTCTTACCCAAGTACCCAAAAGATGCGTAATAAGAAGCCGCGTCTGAAGCACCTGAAACAGAAAAGTCATACTTTTCTTGAATAGAACTATTATCAACTACTTTATTTTGATAATCATTATATCCATTAAAGAAAAGAAGATTATTTCTAACTGACCAAGCATTCTCTGGTGTAGGATTCTGTGAATACTTTAGAGCATCTGCTAATCGGTCCGCATTGAATATAGGTGTACCGTTGTTTAAAGCCGCTACATCGTTCTGATTGGTCTGATATCTGAAAGGATCTGTTACAGGCTTGTTTAAAAAAATAGGCTTCGTTACAGTTTGCTCTGTACTTAGTGTTACATTAACTTTGCCTTTTTTCCCTTTTTTGGTGGTTACTAAAATTACCCCAAAAGCTGCACGCGCACCATATATGGCTGCTGAAGATGCATCTTTAAGCACAGAAACGCTTTCAATATCGTTCGGATTAATTTGGTTTAAATCCATCGGGACGTTATCTACCAAAATTAAAGGTGAACCTCCATTAATAGATTCGTAACCTCTGATATTGAAATTTACATTATTGGCAGGGTCACCATTCTTAACTGTAATATTCAATCCTGGCAATACACCTTGTAAACCTTGACCAACGGTAGCAATAGCACGATTCTCCAAAACCTCGCCTTTTGCCATTCCCACAGCACCTGTAAGATTCACTTTTTTCTGGGTTCCATATCCCACAACAACAAGTTCGTCCATGCCAACTGATTCTTCTTGCATAACGACGTTGAGTTTCGTTCTTCCTGCAAGAGCAATTTCCTGAGATTTCATGCCAATAAAAGAAATTACAAGTGTAGCGTCTGTAGACACGTTAGCAATTGAAAAATTACCATTGACATCGGTAGTAGTTCCGTTAGTTGTACCTTTTACCATAACAGACACGCCAGGCAAGGTAGCTTTGTCTTGATCAATAATTGTTCCTGTTAAGGTTTTTTGTTGTGCAAATGAAGTAAGAGCTAAAAAGTTAGAGAAAATCAACAACGCTGTAATTCGCCAGAGTCGTGTGAATATAAATTTTTTTATTAATTAAAAAAATAATAAAAAAAAAATATTTGTTAAAAAAAATTTTTTTTAAAAAAAAATAAATATAAATTTTTTTTTTGA
>JBBRHJ010000218.1:0-6576 GCA_038222885.1 Bacteroidales bacterium
AACGGTTATAGGTTGGTTTGGGAATACGAATGAATTTAAACGTTTACATGAAGGTAAATTAATGATTGAGGACATTGAAAGATATTTGGAACTTTAATCCTACTAATCCTTGAAGGTTTTAAAAACCTTCAAGGATTGAAATAAAAAAACATGACCGGTACCCATTTCAATTACTATCACGTATGCCATCGAAAACTTTGGCTTTTTGCTAATGGTATAAATATGGAACATACTTCCGATTTGGTGTACGAAGAGAATTCCAAAAAGATTTTTCTTCATTCTGTTATTCTATCGGAGAAAAACATCCCAATAAATGGATGTGGGATAAAGAAATAAAAATAAACTAGTATTTTTGGGGCACCAATAAAAAAAAGAAAAACTTATGGCAAAGAAAAAAACACAAAAACCCGTACAGCAGTTGTTAAGTCCAGAGAATTATATTCGTCAGAAATCGCGGAAATTACCATTGTATAACTGCCTTGTCAGTGCTGGTTGGGATGAACATGGGATGGCTCAGATATTTGTAGCCCGCCAACATGCCAACGGAAACATCAGCTTTGGCGGATATTTGGTGGATTTGTATTGTTTGGGAGTGAAAGACGCATTTTTCAAATTTAATTGTGAAATATATGAATTTGATGAAGTGATTGCGGATTTTTCGGATGGTATGACTATGATCTCTGTCGACTACGCATTGGTACACAACATTATATATGCTTCTGTTGCCTATGCTGCCGAATTAGGATTTAAACCCTGCAAGGATTTTAGCGAAACAGCAAAATATATACTCGAAGAAGATACCGATGAGGTGGAACTAATGGAAATAGAATGTGGTAAAGATGGCAAACCGCTGTTTGTGAAAACTGATCTTTCAAATGATATAGAGGCTAATAGAATTATACAGCAATTAGAGAAATCGGTGGGCAAAGGGAATTTCGATGTACTTTATGTAGATGGGTGGGATGACGAAGATGATAATGAAAATTCCGAATACGACGAGCTTGATTTACAGCATTTTGACGAGTATAATGCAATGACTGCCCTCGAACGACGAAATGCATTTACAGTATTGATTTCCGATAGTCCAGACCAAAAAACTGATAATGAATTATCCAGATTAGTGGCGCTTACTGAATGCATTTTTGAGAAGGACTTAACGGACGATGCCGAAATAATAAAACTACATGAGGCTTGGAATGCAGAATTGGAGATGGTGATTGACGAAGAGGAATATACTGCTGTGTCGCTGGGTTTATCGCCCCGCCATACGCTTACCGATGAGGATATTGAAGAATTTACCGATCTGGATGCTGAATACTTTGACGAAGAGAAGGATGATGACTTCGATGAGGAAATAAGAGCAGAGGAAATAGTGGCCTACAAAAAACTAAAACAGAAGTGGGGCGACATTCCCTATTTGTGTTACTGGGATTTGAAGTATGACGACAAGTTAACCAAAGCCTATAAATCGAAACTGAAGAAATACAATAAAAAATACCCTGACTATGCTTTGTTAAAGATAGAAATGCTGAAATCGATGTTATTAGATGAAGAATATATCAAAGATAAAAACATTAGTTTTAAATCAATATTCAGGTATAGAAGCTCTATTACCGAATTGGAGATGTTTGAATATCAATTACTAAAAATATTGGACTTGGTTAGCAATGATTCGGTAAATATAATGGCACTTAAAGCAGAATATATTTTTCTTGACTCAATAGATCTTGACCCCAATTATGTGCAAAGCCTCAAAACCTTGTTATTAACGACCAAAGTAAGTAAATTGCAAGATTATTTTCAAGAAAAAGCGGATTCCAATTAACTAAAAATAAAATACAATTATGATTTATCAATTTAAAATTCAGCTTAAAAATGTAAGTAATCCGGAAGTATGGCGAAGATTACTTGTTCCTTCAGAATCTACGTTTGAGGAATTTCATAGGATAATACAAGCAGCATTCGGCTGGGAAGAAGCTCATTTATTTTTCTTTTCTCAGAAAGGATATTCATCTTCACCAATGATCGAAATGAATTATGAAGATGACTATTGGAATGATATGTCAGATAAAAAGAGCTTAGATGCAACTTCTGTACTACTGTCGGAGATATTTATTAAAGCAAAACAGAAATATGTTTATCTGTACGATTCGGGCGATGATTGGTTTCACCTGATTACGCTTGAAAAAATACTGAATGATGAGGAAAACGCTGAACCCAGTTTGTTAGCTGGCGAAGGAGCTTGTCCTCCCGAAGATTGTGGTGCCCCGTGGGGGTACGAAAATCTAAAAGAAATTTTGGCCGACAAAAAACATCCCGAACATAAAGAAATGAAAGAATGGTTGGGATTAAAACCACGAGAGCAATGGAATGCCAATAATTTTGATTTAGAAGGCTATAAGAAGATCTTGAATTCGAGGTTCTAAAATATTGATTTTGTAAATTCTGTTATTCTGTCGAAAAAGAAATAATTGATTTACTATATGTATTTACTTATTTACATACGAAAATCTATTTCTGTAAATTCTGTAATTCTGTCATAATAAAATTTGTAATTTCTGTCAAAATAAAAACATGACTGGTACTCATTTCAATTACTATCACGTTTGCCATCGAAAACTATGGCTTTTTGCCAATGGTATAAACATGGAACATACTTCCGATTTGGTGTACGAAGGTAAACTGATACACGAAACTGCATATCCGCAGCGGTCGGAGCGTTACGAGGAATTGGAGATTGAGGGTTGTAAGATAGATTTTTACGACGCTCGCAATAAGGTAGTGCATGAAATTAAAAAATCGGACAAGATAGAGACGGCTCACGAATGGCAAGTAAAATTCTATATTTATGTGTTGGAGCGTAATGGTGTTGAGGGCGTTACGGGTCTGCTGGAATATCCAACCATGCGACATACCCAAAAAGTGGAACTAACTGATAAGGATAGGGAACGGATCGGGGAGATAGAAAAGGAAATAGAGGACTTAATAAGTGCTGATGTATGTCCGCCAGTGATTAATGCAAAAATTTGTAAGAATTGCAGCTATTATGAGTTTTGCTATGTGGGGGAGTAACTGTCTAAACCATGATTTTGGGGATTAATGGATTAAGAGGATAATGTCTTTACTTGGATTTTTGGAATTATTGGATTGGATGGATAATGTCTTAACTGGGATTTTGGGGATTAATGGATTAAGAGGATAAGAAAATGATTTGTTGGATTTTTAAATAATGGATGATATGGAAATGAAGTATGCGGATTTTACGGAGAATATATTGAAAAGTGCTTTCAGGGTACATTCGGTATTGGGTAATGGGTTTCAGGAGGTAATTTATCAGCGTGCAATGGCAATAGAAATGCGTAAGAATGGTCTGAATTTCTCACGAGAATTTGTGATGCCTATTTATTATGATGGTATACATATTGGCACACGCAGGGTTGATTTTTTAGTGGAAGGTTTGATTAGTGTGGAGCTAAAAGCTGTTATTCATTTGGAGGACGTACATTTGGCACAGGGTAAAAATTACCTTGAAGCTTACAATCTTGAGGTGGGTTTATTGATTAACTTCGGTGCTGTAAGTTTGGAATATAAACGACTGAATAATAATAAGTTTAAGTCTAAACCATGATTTTAAGGATTTTGGGATTGGGAGGATTTTAAAATGTCTCAACCATGTTTATAGAGGATGTTGGCATTTACAGGATTTCTTTATTTCAGTACACTTTATCCTTAGATTCAAAAATCAATATTATTGCGAATTACCTATAATGTAACTATTTTTATCCTCTTAATCCTTTAATCCAACAAATCCTGGTTCAGACAATTTTCCTGGTTCAGACAATGTTTTAGCTTTATGAAAAAGACCTACTATCTATTTAACCCCGGCACTCTACAGCGAAAAGATAACACGCTGAAATTTACGCCTATCGAAGAGGATGCCAATGGTATTGAACGCAATGGTCAGCCTCGACATTTGCCTGTGGAAGACATTGCTGAGTTTTATACTTTCGGCTCGCTGACTGCTAATAGTGCTTTGTATAATTTCTTGGGACAGAATGACATTGCCGTCCATTTTTTTGATTATTACGAGAACTATACTGGATCGTTTATGCCCAAAGATAGTTTGTTGTCGGGTAAAATGTTGTTGGCTCAAACCTCGTATTATCAGGACAAAAAGAAGCGAATCATTATTGCACAAAAATTTATTGAGGGTGCGGCTTTTAATATGATAAAGAATTTGAGGTATTATGATAAGCGTGGAAAGGAATTGGCAGGCTTGATTGAGCGAATAGAGAAACTGGCTTTGGCTATTCCAACGGCTAAAGCAGTGGATGAATTGATGGGATTGGAGGGTAATATCCGTCAGGCTTATTATGAGGGTTTCGATTTGATTTTGAATGATTTTGAAATGGGCAACCGCACCAAACAACCACCACGGAATGAAGTGAATGCCTTGATTTCATTTGGCAATATGATGTGTTACACCCAATGTTTGCGGGCTATACATCAAACACAACTGAACCCAACCATCAGTTATTTGCACAGTCCGGGCGAAAGGCGTTATTCTTTATCGCTGGACGTTTCGGAAATTTTTAAACCTATATTAGTCGACAGGGTAATTTTTAAAGTTCTCAACAAAAAGGAAATTCAAGAGAAACATTTTGATAAAAAACTAAACAAATGTGTGTTGAATCAGAACGGTAAAAAGATATTTGTAAAAGCCTTTGAGGATAGATTGAACGAAACTATTCAACATCGATCGTTGAAACGTAATGTGAGTTATAGGCATTTGATAAAGCTTGAATGTTATAAATTGAGTAAACATTTGCTGGGAATGGAGGAATATAAACCATTTAAAATGTGGTGGTAAGGATTAAAATATCAATATATAAACTGTAATAAAAATGAAAAACGAAAAATTAATTGCTGAGATATTTGACATTGTTCACGAAATAAGTGATGATGAAGAAAAACTGCTGACAATTCTTGATTTCTTGAAAAATGGAGGGTTAGAGGATGTTCCTTTCGAAGGTGGATTGTTTAATGATGATGGAACAAGAATGGATGAATCGAAAATACCGATGCCTAATAAATGTTTAGGTTGTAGAAAAAATGTATCTGACGATTGGGAGGATGATATCCTATGTAAATTAAACCGTGCTGACCAAGCAGATGATATAGAGAATTTTAAGTGTGGAGCATTTGAAGCTCTTTAATATCAGAATCTTAAAGTCGGGAAATATACAGAAGCGCATCATGAAATATTGCTGAGAGTAGCTGAAATAGTAGAATAAAAACTACTTCAAGAAAAAACACTTAACTCCAAAATTAATCTCTTTATCCTTGAAAACATAATAATCAATGTATGTAATTTTAGTGTACGATTGCGGCGAGAAGCGAGTGGTAAAGATGTTAAAGCTTTGCCGGAAATACTTGAATTGGATTCAGAACTCGGTATTCGAGGGTGAAATCTCGGAAGTCAGGCTCAAAGAACTGATAATAAAAGCCGAGGAATTTATGGATAAAGAGATAGATAGCTTGATAATTTTCTCAGGTCGTTCCGAAAAAATGTTAGACAAGCAAGTGGTTGGTAAAGAACGCTGTAGTACCGATAATTTTCTCTAATTACTTGTCGGTGTTTAGCTTTATCTGAATTCACAAAGCTCGAATATAAAAGTGCGTTCTTTGACATCTTGAAAATCAATTCATTATATATATTGTCGATACCCCGTGTTTTTTGTACTTTTGCACATCGACAACCCAACACCAAAAATACAGCACTTTTTTAAAACACAAACAGCTAATAATCAACGGTTATAAACGCCGTTTTTGACGACTACCAATTGCACCTTTTGGAATTGAAACCTGTTAGAAGACGAGATTCCTACAATTGGGTACTTCCTACCAATTGCACCTTTTGGAATTGAAACTTCATGAATTCATACAACAATAACTCCAGCGGACTATCTACCAATTGCACCTTTTGGAATTGAAACATAGGTTTAAGTGCTGCTAATGCTGCATTTAGTTTCTACCAATTGCACCTTTTGGAATTGAAACACTGCTTTGATAGTCGCTCTTCAAATCGACGTATTCTACCAATTGCACCTTTTGGAATTGAAACTGGAATAGGTGGTTATGTTTGGATATACGATCATTCTACCAATTGCACCTTTTGGAATTGAAACGGAATGAGCGATATGATTTTCGTACAACCGAATACAGCTACCAATTGCACCTTTTGGAATTGAAACATTTAGCCACCTTATATAAAAAGGATTGCAAGGTTCCTACCAATTGCACCTTTTGGAATTGAAACATGGATATTTGAAGGTAATATAGGTACGATTGCTGATTATGAAGCATGGCAAAGACAACCTGCTATAGATGCAGCTGCAATAGCAAATACTGCCGCCAACTCTGCAAATTCAGCAGCTGCAGCAGCAAACACAGCGGCATCGGATGCTAACACTATTAAAAATGCGACCGAACAAGTAAGAATTGACACTCTTCAAGCAAAAGATTTAGCTATTGCAGCAACGGAATTAACCGAAACTGCAACAACTACAGCAAACA
>JBBRHJ010000219.1:0-6561 GCA_038222885.1 Bacteroidales bacterium
GTAAGGGTTTGCGAAGGTGCAACAACGATACTTTCGCCAGTATGAATGCCCAGCGGATCGAAGTTCTCCATATTACAAACCGTAATACAGTTGTCGTATTTATCGCGAACTACTTCATATTCTATCTCTTTCCAACCCTTCAGCGATTTTTCGACCAATACTTGCGATGAATAAGCAAAAGCTTTGTCGACCAATTCACGTAATTCTTCATCATTATCGCAGAAACCTGAACCCATTCCACCCAATGCATAAGCAGCACGCACAATGACCGGATAACCCAACTCATTGGCAGCACGAACGGCATTTTCTAAATCGTTAACCGCTTCACTTTTTATGTATTTTACATCAATTTCTGACAGTTTCTGATTGAAAATTTCACGATCTTCTGTATCAATAATAGATTGAACCGGAGTTCCCAATACACGAACATTGTATTTTTCAAAAATTTTATCACGGAACAATGCCACACCACAATTTAATGCAGTCTGTCCACCAAATGAAAGGAAAACTCCATCGGGGCGCTCTTTTTCAATTACACGTTCCACAAAATCGGGCGTAACGGGTAAGAAATAAACTTTGTCGGCTATGCCTTCGGAAGTTTGAACCGTAGCAATATTTGGATTAATCAATACAGTTTCAATGCCTTCTTCCTTCAATGCTTTCAAGGCCTGAGATCCAGAATAATCGAACTCACCTGCTTCACCAATCTTCAAAGCACCTGAACCTAAAACGAGTACCTTTTTAATTTCTCCTTTGTTAATCTGCTTATCTTCGTGCTTACGAACCAATTTCGATTGCATTTCATCCTCAATCATTTCAGTGATTGGTTTTGAAAAGCCATCTAATGTTTTTACAAATACATCAAATAAAAATTCAGTATCAGTTGGACCCGACGAAGCTTCTGGGTGGAATTGTGAGGAGAACCAAGGTTTCGTTTTATGGCGAATTCCTTCATTCGTGCCATCGTTCATATTGCTGAATAAAGGCTCCCAATCTGATCCCAAAGTAGCATTATCAACAGCAAAACCATGATTTTGCGATGTGATAAAGGCACGTTGAGTTCCAACCAATTGCACAGGTTGGTTATGGCTGCGATGTCCGTATTTTAGTTTATATGTTTTAGCACCACCAGCCACTGAAAGCAACTGATTTCCCATACAAATTCCGAAGATCGGTTTATCGGAAAGCATGGCAGTTTGTATATGTCGCACCGTATCCTGAGCATAATCAGGATCGCCAGGACCGTTGGAAATAAACAAACCATCGTATTCAATGTGATTAAAATCGTAATCCCAAGGCACACGAATCACGGTAGTATCACGTTTTAGCAAACAACGGATGATATTATGTTTTACGCCACAGTCCACCAACAAAATACGGTTTTTTCCGCTACCATAAGTTATCACTTCTTTACAGCTCACTTTAGCAACTTGGTTTTCATCGTCAGGATTGATAAAATCAATATCATCGCCATCGGGGAAAATAAATTTTCCACGCATCGTACCTTTCTCACGCACCAACTTAGTAAGTTCACGCGTATCCACTCCAAAAATTCCTGGAACCTCGTTCTCTTTTAGCCATTCACTCAGGCTCTTTCCAGCATTCCAGTGACTATATTCAAAAGAAAAATCGGAAATAATCAAACCTGTAGCCTGAATTTTTTCCGATTCGTAAAAAGTAGATAGTCCGTTTTGAATGACGTCGTTCGGTACTCCGTAATTCCCAACCAATGGAAACGTTACTACCAATAACTGACCCGAATAAGAAGGGTCGGTAAGACTCTCGGGATAACCGACCATGGCCGTATTAAAGACAACTTCGCCGGCGACTGGTTTTTCGTAGCCAAAAGATTTGCCTTTGAAAACGGTACCATCTTCCAACACTAAATGAAGCGGTTTGTACTCTTGCATATATATTTTTTGAATTGAATAATTAGTTATGACCCTATCGTCCAAATTTCCACAAAAGTACTCCTTTTTCTTGTTTTACGCAAAGTAATATTTCTGTTTTCGGCTATATTTAACCCAATTTTCAGAAAAGAATTACAAAATAATAATTTGCGAAACAAAAAAGAATGAAAAGCGTATAAAAATTTATTTTTTGAATGATATTACTCTTTTTAATTAAAAAATAGGAATCAAGAAAACAGCTTTAAAATATTTTTATCAACTTACTAATAAATAATACTAAAAATGAGCGTTAGTTTTGGTTTATTTTCAGTTATTTTGCATTTGATATTATTCACATAGCCATGAGAATCAAAACAATCATTATTATCTCAGTCTTTTTTTGGGTATCCAATTTAAAAGCGATTGACTATGCCGAGTATTTTACTGACAAAGCTTGTAGAGTTGATTTTCATTTAGCGGGAAATATGAGTAAAACTTCCGCCTATATCGACAGAATAAAAGAAGAATCATATTGGGGCGGTAGGAAATCAAATCTCACGACTTTCTTAAATTTAGGGGAATATCGTTTTCAGTTAACTGACAGTATTACAGGGAATTTAATTTACACCAATGGTTTTAGCTCACTATTTTTTGAGTGGCAAACTACAGCCGAAGCTAAACTGATTCCAAAAAGTTTTGAACAAAGCATTCAATTCCCATTTCCAAAAAACTCGGTAAAACTAAATATTGATAAACGAAATGGGGTTGAAACCTGGGAAACATTGATTTCATTTGGTTTTTCGCCCAACGACAAACTAATTGTTAGAAACACGGCTCAAAAAACGCTTGTTAGGGAAATTCTTAGATCAGCTTCGTCAGAAAAAGCAGTTGACATTGCAGTGATAGCAGAAGGATATAGAGATTCAGAACAAGAAAAATTCTTTGCTGATGCTCAAGATTTGGCTGAAAGCATGTTTACACACGAACCTTTTAATCGAAATAAATCAAAAATAAATATTTATGCAATAGCAGCAGTTTCTGTTGACTCAGGAGTAAGCAAACCGCAGGATAACAACTGGAAAAGCACCGCTGTAGGATCACATTTTTATACTTTTTACGAGCCACGCTACCTCACTTCGCCCAATATATTTACTATTCGCGACTATGCAGCACTCGTTCCGTATGATGCAATCTATATTTTAGCAAATACGCCCAACTATGGCGGAGGAGGTATTTTTAATTTCTATGCCTTTGCCTCAGCCGATAGTAAACGTGCTAAAAGCGAAGTGATTGTACATGAGTTTGGGCATTCCTTTGCAGGCTTGGGCGACGAATACTTTTATGACAAAAAGAATGCGCTGGATGACATGTACAATATTAAGGAAGAACCTTGGGAACCAAATCTGACTTCTTTAATTCAATTCGACACTAAATGGAAAAATGATTTAGCAAAAGATGCAATCGTACCAACTCCGTTGACCGAAGAAAATAAGAAATTAGGATTAGGTGTATTTGAAGGTGGAGGTTACCTTTCGAAAGGATTATATAGGCCAGCTTATGATTGCCGTATGCGAACGAATGAAGCAAAAGCATTTTGCCCAGTTTGTGAAAAAGCAGTGGAAAGTATGATTTTATATTTAACGGAGGAAGAGTAAAACCCGAAAGTATTTACAATTAGTCTATTTACAATTTACAATTTTTAAGCATCAGATTGTCAACATATTATTCGATTATTTATTTGATATAATTTTAATCAAATTCACTTATTTATAAAAATAAAAAATACAAAATGATGAAAAGCACTAAAATCACTAATGATATTGGAAGGTACAACTCTACGAATATAAACTACATCGTTTATTATATATTGTATAATATTGCCATTCGTTTGTAGTTAATTCGCCGTGGATCAGGACTGTATTGTGGTAGTGATTATCGGTTTTGAATTTTAAAACTATCGGCACAATGTAAGAGTTTTAAAATTTCTTTTTCAATCTCATTCAAATATTTAGCTGCGGTTATTGGAGCTTTGTATTGTTCGCTTATTATGTATGCTAATTGTTTTAGATCATCCCTTGCATCTTGGGTATATTCTAAATGAAACCGATTCATAATAGCTTTTTTACATCAATTCCGTAATACTCACTTAGAATATCGTAACATTCATTAAAAACTTGTTCGTGTGAGTATGTTTTTTGTCCGGCAATAGCATCTGGTAATTGGTGTTCGACTTTGGCTACTTTGGGGTGCTTTTCCACTTCACGAAGTAATCGTCTACCAGTAGGGCTTGTAATATCTATTTGTACGTTTACTATATTCATAATTTGGTCTGATTTTAAAATTGTACAATGCAAAAATAATTGAATCTGACAATAAAACAAATAATGAACTCTATCAATAAACAATAGCATTTTAGCACAAGGTGTTTTCCAACACTAGGCTTGAAAGCTTTATTCTATTTAGAAAAGACTAACAATATATTTTTTTTGAAATAGCCTATTTGAAATGGGCGGAAACGAATAATATATAAGTTTACTCAATTATAAGACATATATGTAATAAAAAAATATAATTATGTAAAGGTATTGCACAAAAAAATCGGATATTTGCCATAACATAATCTATCATCAAAAAACAAACAGAACATATCAAATATTTACAATTTAACAACACACAATATACTATTTAATAAACTCATTATCAAATAAATACTAATTATTAAAATTAAAAAAAATGAAAACAATCAAATTTTTCTCAATTATTGCGACACTCGCATTTCTAACAGTATCTTGTGTTGAGAATTCGGATAAGTATAAAGCCGCTATCGCTCAACGTGATTCCTTGGCAATAGAAAAGCAATTCTTGGATTCAAATTACAACCGAACAATCGAAATTTTAAATGATGTAGAATTAGGATTTTCAGAAATTAATCGTAGTCAAAATGAAATGAGGGTTAACCTTAAAGGTGTTGAGGGCAAAACTACCAACAAAAAAGAGTTGATTGCAGCGCAAATGAGTGCTATAAAATTGAACATTGAAAACAACAAGGCTAAAATTGATGAACTCAAAAAGTTGGCTTCTAAAAGTGACAAAGCAACCAAATTACTCGCAGGAACTATCAAAAGATTACAAACTGAGATGGATGAGAAAAATGCACAAATCCAATCCTTACAAGTAGAGCTTGATCAGAAAAACATCAAAATTAATGAACTCAGTACTACCGTAAGTAATCAGAACAATAGCATTGCTGAACAACAAAATGCAATAGCTGAACAAAAAAAGGCAATAGAAGATAAAACAGCCAGAATAAACGAACTAAATACCGTTTGGATTTGTGTTGCTACGTCGAAAGAGCTCAAAAAAGCACAGATTATTACAAACACAGGCCTATTTCAATCAAAAAAAGTACTTAATGCTGAATTCGACAAAACTGCCTTTGCACAAGGTGATTTAAGAACAATTACAACTATCCCAACCGAAAGTAGAAGTATTAAGATTATTTCTTCACACCCTCAGGACAGTTATAGTTTAGTGAAAGGTGATGACAAAAACATCACTATTGAAATTAGCAATTCTACTAAGTTCTGGAGTGTTTCAAAATACTTAGTGGTACAAAAATAGAAAATCGGTATCGAGGATACAGAAAACCCATTTCAGAGAAACTTCTTAATTAATTAATAAAGTCAAGATGTTAGTAAAACAAAAGCTGCCACAAAAAAGGCAGCTTTTGTTTATTTATACAGGATTGCTGAAAAAAAAAGCACAAAACCCCAAAATTATAAAGAGCTGGGACCTGCCTACTGCAAGCAGGTTGAAAATAATTAGCTCCGAAAACCGAGTCGCTGACCACAGATACCCACCAACGAGCAAGACCATTTGCTCAGATAAAAAAAATCTACATATCCAAGAGGACAAGAGCGTATTATCTTATAGTTTACTTACTAATAAGAATAATTATTGTATTGTAATAGTATTGAAAGACTTATTGACACTTTTACTATCGCCATTATGTGTGAATTATGTAATAATGAATTAAATTTATGTAATAGTTTTGCTCTGAAATATTCGGTACTTTGACACATTGTAATCTAGCATCATAAATAATCCGAAATATATTATACTATCACTAACTAATAAAGTAAAAAAAAAAATGAAAACAATCAAATTTTTTTCAATTATTGCGGCACTCGCATTTCTAACAGTTTCATGTGTTGAGAAATCAGAAAAGTACAAAACCGCTATCGCTCGACTCGATTCCTTGGCAGTAGAAAAGCAAGTTCTTGATTCAAATTACAACCGGACAATCGATATTTTAAATGATATTGAAACTGGATTTTCAGAGATAAGTCATAGTCAAAATGAAATGAGAATCAACCTAAAAGGTGTTGAAGGCAAAACGACTAGCAAAAAAGAATTGATTGCAGCTCAAATGGGTGCGATAAAAGTTAATATTGAAAATAATAAAGCAAAAATTGACGAGCTAAGAAAGTTGGCTGCTAAAAGTGATAAGGCTAATAAGCTATTGTCAGCAACTATCCAACGCTTACAAACTGAAATGGACGAGAAAAATAAACAGATTGAAACTTTACAAGTGGAACTCGATCAGAAAAATATCAAAATCAGTGAACTTAGCACTATTGTAAATGATCAGAACAATAACATTACTGAACAG
>JBBRHJ010000220.1:0-6512 GCA_038222885.1 Bacteroidales bacterium
TACCCGCATTTTGTGGACTTTTTCGTCAGCTTACCGTATTTTTAAGCAGCCTGAATATCTTGCAATTGCCAAGCGTGCTTTCGATTATATCAATACTTATTTTATTGATAAAAAATATGGTGGCGTTTATTGGGAACTCGACTACAAAGGAAATCCAGTAAATCCAAAAAAACAATCGTATGCACAAGGATTTGCTTTGTATGGTTTTTCTGAGTATTACAGAGCTACTGGCGATATTCTTGCACTTGAAAAAGCCAAAGAACTATTTTTGCTGATAGAGAATCATACTTTTGATAAAGAAAAAGGTGGTTATTTAGAGGCATTTACCCAAGATTGGAAACTGATAGAAGATATGCGACTCAGTGCCAAAGATGCCAACGAGAAAAAAACCATGAATACGCATTTGCATATTTTGGAACCATATTCCAATCTTTTCAGGGTATGGAAAGACAAAGCGTTGGAAGATTCTTTGAGAAATTTAATCATTATTTTTACTGATAAAATTCTCAATAACGAAACTTATCACCTCAATTTATTTTTTGATGAAGATTGGAATAGTAAATCTGAAATTATTTCCTACGGTCATGACATCGAAGCCTCTTGGTTGCTTTTTGAAGCTGCCGAAGTGTTAGGTGATAAATCAGTTCTCGAGAAAATAAAAGTGCTCTCATTAAAAATTGCCGATGCAAGTTTGGAGGGAATGCTAGCTGACGGAAGTCTTATTTATGAAAAGGAAAAATCTCATATTGATACCGACAAACATTGGTGGGTGCAAGCCGAAAATGTGGTGGGACTACTATACGCCCATAAAAATTCTGGGAATAAAATGTATCTCGAAAATGCAACCAACTGTTGGAATTTTATCCAAGATCAAATTATTGATAAAACGAATGGAGAATGGGTGTGGAGCAGAAAAATAGATGGTTCAATAAATACATTGGAAGATAAAGCCGGCTTTTGGAAATGTCCGTATCACAATGCACGTATGTGCATGGAGGCGATAAGTGTGTTGGCTGATTCAGAATTTGTATTAAATAATTAACTTGATATAAACATCGTGTCATATACCTCCGATAGCAATTGGGAAGATATGACACGATATTTGTTTTCAGCACACTTTGCTAATAATCATAATTTTTGATTATTGTTTACTCTTAGTTTTCAACACAAAAACTACATACATTTTCGATTCTCTTGATGGATTACTGTCAACATTTCCTGCCATAATTACTTCGCTTCCTTTTGGAAAAACCTTTCTGAAAAGGTCATAATTCACACTTTTAATTTCAATACGTTCGCCAGTAGCTTCATAATCTTTCAAAAATTCAGGAATTTCCAATCGAATTTGATGGGCCACATAAACGACAATATTCTCAGTGCTCAAAAATTGTAACTGGTCGCGCGCCCAATAAATATTATCGGCATCGGGTGTTTGAATATACTCAGAGCCCAGTAAATAATCGGGAATGCTGCTATAAGTCGTTGATCTGTCGGTATAAACCGTATCGCCAATTTGCAAATTGAATTTAATCATTGCCTTGCCTTCGCCAGTGTAGCTGAAGTTTTTGAACAACTGGCTTTTTGCTTGGGTATAATCTTTTTTATCCGCCACAATTTCAGGAATTGGCACTGGAATAGGTTCTGATTTTACTTCTGCTGGACGGAAAAGTTGTGGCTGTTCTAACGTCATGCCGGTTTTGATTTTTACAGGTTCGGATTGAATAGTGATGCTTGCCGATTCCACACCTTCGCCACTTGCTTTGATGGTAAATAAGCCTGCTTTACGACTTGAACGCACCGAAACACGGTTGATGCCACATTCGGTGTACAATTTCAATTTTCCTGTATTTTCAGGGGTATTGCTGTTGTAACCACCACGCCATTCGCCTTCGCCCGACACTACAAACTGAATATCTTGCTGATTGGTTGGGCATCTTTCTCCTTTACTATCCACCACTTCCACATCTACCAACACAATGTCCGAACCATCGGCACGCCATCCATTTAATCCTGTCGTGGCAGTTAGTTTTATGCTTTTCTTTTCGCCAACAGTTTCTTTTTGCTGACTTACTCTTTCTACATTATAAATATATCCAATGGTTTTAATCTGACCTTTTTCAAAACTAATTGCAGGGAATTTATACACATAGCCATATTCAGGTTTTGTGTTTGTTCCTTTCAAAACGCCATTAACATACAATTCTACTTTCGAGCAATTTGAAATTACATACATATCTTTTTTTACGCCTGCTTCATACGTCCAATGTCCCACAATATGTGCCTGTGGTTCAGGTCGCCACATCGATTTAAGGGCATAAAAAGCTTCTTTTGGCAAGCGAGCGCCATCTACTTCGCCACTCGATCGGGTAACTTCGCTTTGATTTCGTCCACCATGTGTTCCATCTGAAAAAATCCAATTGGCTCCACCAGCATGGTAGGGTTTTTTGCCCATTTTATTCCACCAATGGTTGGCCTGAATAATAGCGTATTGTTCCGAATCCCACTTGAATTGATTTAATTCTTTGCGAGGATATTCGCCATAAAACGGCAATGATTTGCTATCCCACACACGGCGTGGTGCTTCGTCACGACAATATTCACTTTCAACAATGGGCAAATTTGGGAACTCCCGATTCCAACCTTCTGTACCAATTTCAATTGTTACATAGTTGGCGGCATTTTTTCCAACTTCGGCACGTCGATTTCCCAACAATCTTTCGCCTTTAGGGTCATATTTATTAATGATGTTTAGCTCTTGTTCATAATGTTCAGGTACAATAGCCCAATTTCCACCTTCGTAAATAAAAATCGATGGACTGTTGCGGTAATAAATTACCATATCGCGAAAAGCAGCAATGCGCACATCCCAACCTTCGTCAAAATTATCGCTTTCGCCACAAACACCTGGCATCATAGTTACAAAACCGTATTTGTCGCCCATGGCAATACTCGATGGTCCACCTGCCGAATGTCCCCAGCGAATAAAGTTACCGCCCGCTTCGTCCTTCAATTTATAGGTATATTCGTGCAACCAATCAGGAAGTGCTGCACCAATTCCTGGCCACTCGTTGGTTGGTTTTTGTCCCCAACCGTGTAGTTTTACATGCTCATCATTCAACCAAAAACCACTGTCTTTATCAAATTTGAAATTGCGAACACCAAAAGTAGTTTCATACACATCTTTTACTTTATTCCCGATTTTCACTATACTTACCGCTTTGTACATATAAGGATTGCGGGTGTACCAACGCTTTGGATTTATCAATTTAGCAGATTCAGAAAATTTGTATTTTGCTCCTGCTTTAATCGTTTGCGAAGCTGTCACTTTTTCAACTACATTACCCTCATTATCCACAATCAGCGTTTCAAAATTTACATTTTGGTCGTTGGAATAGTCATTTTGAACTTCTGCCTCAATGGTTAAGTCAGCACTTTTTGCACTAACATTAGAAGCATTTACATAGGTTCCTTCCGTTTTCAAATTATCATACAATGGCAGCGTAACATACAATTTATCAAGTGTATACAAAAACACATTGCGATAAATGCCGCCATGAGTCGGATGCCAATGTTCGTGATTCCATGATAGGGGAGCATTGTTGTTAAATGGTTCTTTTCTATCATTATTTACACGTACAGCAATGATATTTTCTTTTGAACCAAAATTGAGGTAGGGCGTAAGATCAAAACCAAAAGGGATAAATCCAGTCTTGTTCGTTCCCAATAATTTACCATTGATATATACATCCGCAATTTGACGCACCGATTCGAACTCAATAAAAACCTTTTTATCTTTATCGCAATTCGATAATTTGAAATGTTTGCGATACCAGACTGTACCACGCCATTGCTTACTTTCGCCTTTGTGACCGCCTTCCATATAATCGTCAAAAGTGTCATCGTCGTTAAAAGTGTGCGGACAACTAATATTTTCCCATTTCACATCGTTGAACTCAAGTTTTTGAGCATCCACAGGATTTTCTTTTACAAACTTCCAATCGGGATTGAAATTGTATTTAGTACGGTTACTCTTTGGGGAAGAAAAAGCTGATGCTGAAAGCGTTGAAAAAATAAACACATTGACTAAAAGGAAAGCAATCTTTTTGAAATTACGAATTTTCATGAATGACATATTTAATATTGATTATGATTTTAGAATAAACACATTGAGAATTGCACCCAAACAAAACTTGTTAAGCCTATTTCAATGAGATGTTTTTAATGAAAAAGTACTCAAAAAAACTGTAAAAAGTGAGTTCTTCGGGATTGATATAAACTACTTAACTACCAATTTCGCAACACCGTTTTCTGCCTTCAGTAGGTATAAACCTTTCGGAAATTCAGTGAGATTGATTTGGTTACTGACACCTTCTTTGATTTTTATTCCAGAATAGCTGTACACTTCCCAATTTTGGGTTTCGGATAAATTAAATAATCCATTGGAACTTGGATTTGGATATAGGTATAATGCTTGTTCAGAAATGTTATCCACGCCTGAAATAGTTTTATTTAACTTGATCCAGTCGAGATTAAATCCACTATCAGCAACAGTTATACGCAACACATGAACTCCTTTTGTAAGGTCGAATAAACCTAAGGATAAATCTTTGTAAGTAGCCAATGACGCAGTTTGTGGCAATATGTAATTTGTTAGCAAACTTATACTTTCATCGGGAAATGAGACAGTAATTCGGGCATTTCCACTCGCTTTGAAAGCAGAATAAAAAACACGGAGGTCGTATTCGCCACTCTCGCTTACATCGATTGTGTACTCCATCCAATCATTCTTCAAAGTAGTTCCTACAACATAACCCGAAGCACCAGTTTCGATATCTACCCCATCATTACGATACTGACCACCTTGGTTGTTAGCATCGCTATCGTGATAAGCAAAACCTTCGCCACCTAAATCGTAATTTTCGGCTTCGATAGTTCCTGGAATTGCAATTAGCAATGCATCATAAGGCTTTTGTACGTTGGGGTGTTTAATGCTAATAGAAATAGTGGAAGAAAAGGTTTTCCCATTATTGTTAGTCGTAATCAGTTTAAGCGTATGAACTCCTTCGGTCAAATTACTTAAAGCAGCATCCACACCAACTTGTCCGCCCCATGTAAAAGGAGCTTGAGCTATTGTTCGAACAGGCTTATCGTCAATGAGTAAGGCTAAATTAGCGAAATCACCCACATTTGCATTTGTTTCTGCACTCACTACAATATCATGTCCTTCAATCACATCTCCATTTTTTGAACTTGATATGTATGCATAAACTGGCACTTCTATGTTTTTAATAATATCCGAAGTCTCACCTGCAATAGTAGTTATCAGTTTCAAACTATAATTTCCTGGTTCAATGGCATTTAAAAGCAGATTTGCATTTCCAATGCTTCCCCACTCAAACGGAGCTTGATTCAACGTACTTACAAGTACATCATTTATAAAAAGTGACATACTTTGGATAGATGAGCTTACAACATTAATTCCTGCTTTTACTATAAGATTGCTGCCTGGTTTCACACTGTCATCATTAGGTGTTACAAAATAGACAATGGGCGATTTTCTTTCGGCCACAAAACCCCAGGTGCCAGGTGCTACATTAAATTTTATAAATCTCGAATCTTCACTATTCCATGTTATACCTGCCACAGCTCCTATAAATGTACCATTGTTCCAAATGACCGTCCCATCTACTTTTACACTTGTAACTTTTTTATCGGTTTTGGGTATGCCAACAATGGCCATGGTTCCTACAGGAGAGCTTAAATCAATATTGTAGTTATCCAAAGTGGATTTAATATTCACCAAAATGTCTCCTTTTACCGTTGGTATCACTTCTTTTAAAGTTGTGAGATGTACTAAATTTGGACAAATACTGTACTCGCTCCAACCTACTTTGGTGGGTTCTATGCCAGCAATATACTTACTAAGAACTGTATTGGAAGCATTCCATGCATGGTTATAAGTACCTCCCTTGGGAAAGGTTTCGTATAATGTTGATAAACTCGTTGTATTTACCTGACTTCCGTATCGATCTTTCATTCTGCTCAGGGCTTCTTTATGTTTACCCGCCTCGCACATCGCCGCCTCTACCATCCATTCAAAATGCGGACTGGCAAACTTGTTTGGAATAAGTACATTTTGAACAATCGCATCAAATTTAGCACCATCTGCAATACCCGATAGTATGGTCAATGCATTCAACCTATCATCCTTGTATGTAGCAATATCGCTGCTATAAAACCCATTTTTCCAGTATGTTGTATTAAATGCAGTACGGATACCGTTCATTTGACTGTCGTACCATGCAATATTGGTGTTTACTCCCACTTCAAGAGCCATTTTTTTTGCACTTTCCAAAGCCATATAGTACAATGCAAACTGTATTGGTTCCTTATCAATAAAATCTCCCCAATCGGTCCAATCCATCTGATTGTAGTGTTGCCACTTTCTATACTTAGGCAAACCGTTTGTTTGCATTTCCCATAAAGCAAGATACTGATGAACATTAGGATAA
>JBBRHJ010000221.1:0-6506 GCA_038222885.1 Bacteroidales bacterium
ATAGAGACCTTTTGCAAATTGAGAAAGATTAATTTTGGACCCAATTCCTTCCTGTATTTTTACTCCATCAATTGTAAATATCTCCCAAGCCATATTCTTTGAAAGACTAAATTGTCCATCAAAACTCGGGTTAGGGAATACTCGTACTTTATCTATCTGCACATTTTTAGTGTCGTTAGAACCTACTTTAGTGAATACAAGTTTATCGATATTGCAACCGCTAACTGTAATATTTAAACGTAAAACATGTTTCCCTGCGGTTAATTGTACATTCTGTTTTGGTAGTGTTTCATATTTATCCCAATTTGTAGTAATTGGCAAGCTAAAATTACTAAAAAGGACTATGCTTTCATCAAATAATTCGAGACCAACTTTTGCAGGAGTAGTCCTACCTGCCGAGTAAACAATACCAACATTATAAAGCCCAGTTTCGGCTACATTTATGGTATATTCGAGCCATTCAGCATTTGCAGTCCAACCAATATTGTATAAACCCGGACTAAACTCACCAACATCTACATCGTCTTGTCTGTAAACATTTCCTGTATTGCCAGTATTTGAATCATGATAGCTTATACCCTCGCCACCTCTGTCATAATTTTCGGCCTCCAATGTTCCCGGCACTTGTATTTCTTCGGCATACGGACTTTGTAAAAGTGGATTATTTACTGCCACCGAAATACTCGATTCTGTAGTTTTCGATAAAGCATCAGTGCCCACAAGTTTTAAATTATAAATACCTGCTTGTAAATTGCTTAGTGAAGAATCGATAAGCGTATCTAATCCCCAAACGTAAGGAGAACCTGTAATTGATCGAACTAATTGGTTATTAATAAACAGATCCACTTTTTTAATTTCACTACCTGCAACAGCATTTACATTTAAATTTGTACCCACGTTAAATTTATCGCCATTAACCGGAGATTGAAAATAAACAAAATTAGAATCATTCGAAATTTCGCCATTAAATACAATTTTATTTACGGATAAAGGAGGAAGTAAAATTGTTCCCGTTCCGGACTTTACTAATGTTAGGGTATTAGCATTAATACTCTGAATTCTATTTTCACCAATGCTATCAAACTGCATTGTATAATGCATAAAAGTTTGTGTAGGTTTTGTATTATCGACATTCAGATTTAACAGAGCAGGTTTATTTGATAAATTGACAGCAAAAACCAATGTTTTTCCATCTTTAACAACGGCTTTTGCATTCACAGCACCGATAGAACCAGCTCCAGTTGTTAACTGTTCAACAGCCATTGATCCATCGTACATAGAACTACCTTCAAAAACCTCACGAAGAATATTATAAACCATTGTATACCCAGTTTTCTCTAAGGGATATTTTACGGTTCTGCCTGAAGTAAAAGTAACAAAGCTATTTGCAGTTCCATTCACACTAAACCAATTGACACGTTTAAAAACAGACTGATTATTAAAGAAATACAAATAACAATCCGCCATACTCAAAGCTGCAGCGGCCTTACAATCATTGCCTGCAGAAACTGCCCATTCGGTTAACCAAACAGGTTTGGTGGGAGCAAAACTACGTGCATAATTAATGCCCGCTACCAAGTCCAATCTACCTGTTAATATATTGCTGTAAGCAGTGTTACTTTTTCCGGGTTCATCGGGATCTGCACCTACGTATTTATGAACAGTGATCGCATCAAAATAATTTTTGTTGCTTGTAACAGTTGTGTTATAGGTTTGGTGGTCGGTTTTTGGAGACACTGGAATAGAGAGCTGGAGACTTGGTTTAACACTTTTCAAGGTATCTGAAAGTGATTTTGCGACAGCTAAATATTTCTCAGGCGTACTTACTCTCGTACTACCTTGTTGCTTCCAAAACATTTCATTTCCTATCTCAATATCTTTAACGTCAAGTCCTTTTGTATCACTGTCATTTAATCGTGCAACAATTTTTTTATTGCTATCATAGTTAACACTATAGGTCCAGATAACATCAAATGCAGGTTTATTTTGCTGTATTCGGGTATTGTTTAAATCAACTAAAGCAGGAAAACCTTCTTTGTGACTGGATTTAATATAATTATCAACTAAAGTTCCATAAACACCATTGTTATACGCTGTGTCATCGTATCGGGTAAACATATCTGTTTCCCAATTATAGAAATTCCCTGGTGTGCCTACCGGAAATCGAACTCCTATTGGTTCAATCGTACTTATTAGAGTTGGGTTATTAAAGTCGAAATAAACATTATAACCTAACAAATTACGATTAAATGCTTCAATTTTACTCGTATTAATATTATACAAAGCTTTTATGGTATCGGGCAAATTTGTAAATGGATAGGTTTGTGCATTCACTATTTTTGGAGTAAAAACACATAAGATTAAAGCCATTACAACAAGTTGCAAATTACACTTTTTGCATTTAAGCAGAGAGTTTTTGCGAATCATTTTAGTATTACTTAAATTGTTAATTATAATATTTCTATTGTATCATTGCTATTTACTTACGACATTCATTTGTTTCAACACTTTTATCTGCACCGGCCCTATTAAACCCGAAGGCATTAAAGGGTCACTAGCTTTGTAAAAAGTTGCTGTACAAAACGTTGTGCGTTTCCCTACTGGAATTGGCTGCTGATTTACATACCATGCTGGCATACTATTCTTTGGAAAATTACCTTCTAAATCTAATGTATAATCAACTGGATACCGTTCATCGCCGATTAAGCGATTGGACCATTGATTGGTAATTTCAATTTCGAGTTTATTCTCTCCCGCTTTTAAAAACCCAGTAATATTCTGTTCAAAAGGAGGCATCCAATCAACTCCAACAAGTTTGCCATTAAGGCGCACAACTGCAACTATCTTAACATCACCCATATCCAGAATAAACTGTTTGTCCTTGCTTATAAGCGCAGGGTCTATTGTGAATGTTTTTCGATAGATAGCAGTGCCGGAGTAGTGCCGAATTTCATCCACAAGATTGTCTTTCCAATCGGTTAATTTATTAAAAGTCACTGTAGAGTCAAAATCATCCTTTTTTAAGAATTGTACGCTCCAAGAACCATCAATTCTAATTGGATTCAGAATGTCATTTATAAGCGTTTTTATAGTTTGACCTTTACTTGTCTTTGTATTGTAACTGCCATTTTCGGAAGCTGTGAATATCAGATTATTTTCAGTATCAAGCGTATATTCTGAATTGAATGGTTCATTTCCAGGCTCAACAACTGAAACCACATCCTTAGATGATTCGCGAAATACGATAAATGAAGATTCAAGTCCCTGAAGTTTAATCCAAACCTTGGTCATTCCATCATTTTGAACAAAACGTCCCATTTTTTTTGTTTCACCAGTCATTTGATTCCATAATTCAGGAATTTTATCATTTATACGAATTGTACATTCAAACTCTCGGGCAATAGAGTCTGGGTTATATAAAAAGTAAATATCAGCATCGCTTAACTTACGGTGCATGAAGTTTATATCCTCCCTTCCTAAAATTTTAACATCAGAAAAAATCTGTTCGTTTTTAAGTATTTTTTGCCAATTAAAATTGGAATAGCTTTTAGGACTTGCTTCTATTTCATTAGCAAGCTTGGCAAAAAGTGCTCTATCATAACTACTCACCAAATAACCCATTGGTATGCTTGGTTTTAATCCTACAATAGGCACACCAGCCATTGCTATTTCGTGAATTCTTTTTAATGACTTTAATGAAAGTTTTTCGCAATTTTTAAGTACCAGCACTTTATAAGTTGTTCCTTCCGGCAAAACCATCGTTCCATTTTCGGTTTTCATCCTATTTATCAATACATCAGTGTTTACACAATCAAAATTAGTTCCCATAGGAATTTTTGGTTCAAAATCGCCTCGTTCGAAAGTTGAATTTGGTGAACCTTCGCCAACAAAAACCAACAAATCGGAAACCGGCACACCTTGTCTCAATAAATAGCTTCCACGAGCAATGTATTTAAACCAATCGGCTCCTGCATTTTCCCACCAAGTTTGTGTACGGTCGAAATGAAATCCCCAACGATTCATTGTCATACCTGGCTTTACATTGGGGTTGGCCTGATGAGCAAACCGATGGAACATAAATTCATTTATACCTGCAGCCCAAGCCTGATCACCAGTAATTTTAGCCATAGCTGGGTTTCCTTTCCAGTTAATTGCTGGCAAGGAAGTAAAGGACTCTGCCGATGTAATTTCTTTGCCATAAATATGACTCGCCGAAACTGCTGGAGCTATTTGGTTCATTTGCAAGGGTCTACTCATCCAAAATTCACCCATATTCATATCTGCTTTTCCGCCCACATCCAAATTATTCAATGGACCAAATCCGTAAGGCTCAATGTAAGTTTTTAGTCCATCTTTATGACATAATTCGGTAAAATGACCGTAATAATTCTCGGTCATTAAATCTCCACAGAGATTCCGAAAGTCCCATAATACAGCATCAGTTGTGGCTGCGTCATCAACAAATCTTCCGGCAAGTATTGGCAGGAGGCGCGTAATATCATATCCTTTTTTATCTTTAAAAATGGTTTCAAAACCTTCAGTCCAGTTTTGTCCTCCCATTTCGTAACTGTCAATTTCTATGTATTGTAAAGCAGTTGGGGCTACATTTTTGGAATTAGTAACTACTTGTTTTACAAATGAATTGTAATGTTTCTCAATGGCTGATTTACTGAACTTATCACATTCTAAACCGAGACCTTCTTTCGATGGCGGCCAGTTAGTTGCTCCTGTTGAAGTAAATCCAAAGCGCATAATTGTCCAGTTGCCTTTTGGAAGCTTTGTTTTAAGCACTCCATTGACATCCATATATTTACTTACATCGAGTATTGATTTACTATTGATAAGCATGTTAGGCTCTGGGTTGCCAATTGCTAACAAGCTTGCATCTTCTGTTCTTCCCATTCCAACACGACCGAGTATGTTCTGAATACAATAAGTAGATGATAACTTTGCTTCTTTTAGTGTAAACCCTTCACTTAGCTGAAGCCTGAAGTAACGTGCCTTGACGGACTCGAAATGATCGTTTATTGTCCATTCTCCTTTCCCTGTACGTACTTTGTAAAGTTTTTTTACCGATTTAAAACTGATTCCATCCTCAGAGTATTGCAATTCAGCCTCGCCAGCACCGGGAATAAAAACCATAAAAACCGAGCGTATCGTTTGTGGAGTTTTGTATTCGTATTGAATCCATGGTTTCTCTTTAGCATTCATCTTAATCGTTGTAGCTCTATCAATTTTGCCATCGGTTGCAATCACAGCATTAAATTCATTATCAGAGCTTGTAATTATTGGTTGATTATTGGCATCGGCAATTTCAGATTTCAATGCAGGGTAAGCAATTACGGCAATATCCTTGTAAAAACCTTCTCTTGATGTTGGGTTTGAGAGTTTAACTTCAACAGTCTTGCCCCCTTGAATAAGCGTTTCTGAATAAGCAACCATTTTCATGCTTTGTTCGGGCATAATCCAAGGACCTCCGCTCGAAGACCAGCCATCGCAGTTATGAACTCCAAAACTCAAACCTAGTCGTTCACTCTCAGAAGCTGCATGTTTAATTATTTCATGGTGTTCAGCTGAATTATACTTCACTGGACCATTCGGAATTCCTTGCGAAATATTAAAAAGAAGTACACCTCCAATTCCAACTTTTTCAATGGACTCAAGGTCTTTGGTCATGCCTTCTTTTGACATATTACTGCTCATGGCATGCATCCAAGTTTTGGGTTTTGCTGACGCAGGTGGATTTTTAAAATTGTTTTCTAATGACTGAGCTTGCAATGTGTAAAAGCAAGTCAGAAAAAGGAATAGAAGGTTGATTTTTTTTAAAGAATGACTCATTGTAGATAATTTGGGTTATAATTGATAACAAAATTGCTTTTCGCAGCTCCTCCAACCCCCACATTTGGCTGGGGTTGGAGCAGGGTGAGATTTCAAATTTGAAAATATGTAGTAGAAGATTAGTTGGAAAGTAATTTTTCCACACCTTCTTTGGTTTTCAACAAATACATTCCTTTATCAAAATTCGACAAGTTTATGATATTGCTTTTATCCTGTAGTAATTTTGAGCCTGTAATGGAAAAAAGCTCCCAATTTTCAATACTATTTATTTGAAAAACTCCTGTTGAACTTGGATTTGGGAAAACATCAAATTTGTTAGCAGATATATTTTTAGTTCCTACATTGTCAGTCTGTGTAAATTGCATCCAGTCGAGGTTAAGGCCATTAGCAACAATATTAACACGCAATACATGCAGTCCCTTTTTTAGGTATACATTGCCAATATTTAGGGGCACATACGTTTGCCAAGTTGCAGTTACAGGTAATAAAAATCCTGCCACCAACACAATACCCTCATCTTTTAATTCAACTCCCACTTTAGCTCCACCTCCTGCTTTACCCGAAGAGTAATTAAAAATAATATCATACATACCATCATTCGCCACATCAATAGTATATTCCATCCATTCATTAATGAGCGCATTGCCAATCACAAAACCGGTTCCACC
>JBBRHJ010000222.1:0-6468 GCA_038222885.1 Bacteroidales bacterium
ACATATAAAAAAAGAATAGATTATTCGCTTAATTGTAGAATGTATCTATATTTTGGCACAATATTAAAATTTTTATTGAATTAAATAGTTATCAATCAACAGTAAATATTGCAAAATGAAAACTATCCCATTTTATTTCAACGGAGTAAGATTCTCAAACATCTTTTTTGTCTTTTATCTTGGCTCTTGATTCTTGACTCTTGGCTCTTGACTCTATACTCTCGATTCAATCTTCCCCAATATCTACATTAAATATTGTTCACTAATAGATTTGTGTTCTTGCACCCGGTAAATGGTATCGGCAAACATATCGGCAATAGTCAATATCCGCACTTTATCACATTTTTTACAATCGAAAGGAATAGAGTCAGTAAATGCTATTTCGGTCAAATCGGAATCCATCACCCTTTGTGAAGCCTGACCAGACATAACTCCGTGGGTAACAATGGCTCTTACGCTATTTGCTCCGTTTTTAATCATTAAGTTGGCAGCCATACAAAGCGTTCCAGCCGTATCAACCATATCATCCACAATAATCACATCTTTTCCTTCCACCTCGCCAATAATAGTCATTTTACCAATCACGTTGGCCTTTTCACGTGTCTTGTGGCAAAGCACCATGGGAACGCCCAAATGTTTTGAGTACGACCCAGCCCGTTTTGAACCACCCACATCGGGCGAAGCAATCACTAGGTTTTCGAGTTGCAATGACTTGACATAAGGCACAAAAATAGTCGAGCCATAAAGATGGTCGACTGGTACGTTGAAAAACCCTTGTATCTGATCGGCGTGTAAGTCCATGGTAATCACCCTATCGACACCAGCCACACTGAGCATATCGGCTATCAATTTGGCTCCAATGGACACACGAGGCTTGTCTTTTCTATCCTGACGTGCCCATCCAAAATAAGGAATTACAGCTATTACTTTGTAGGCTGATGCACGCTTAGCAGCATCAATCATAAGTAATAATTCCATTAAATTATCGGAGTTCGGGAAAGTGGATTGGATAAGATAAACGTATTGACCACGAATGGATTCCTCATAAGAAACTGAAAATTCACCGTCGGAGAAATGCTCAATTTTCATATTACCGAGCGGACATTCGAGGCTTTTACAAATTTTTTCGGCCAAATATCGACTGTTGGTGCCTGAAAAAACTTTGAAAGGTGCAGTAAAGGCTGACATATTATTTAATGTTATTGGTTTACTGAAATTTTCTGCAAAAGTACGGAATTATATCCAAAACCTAAGTAGAAAAATCGATAAAAATGACTTGAATATTTTCTGTATAATAATACGGGTAGATTATTCTAATAATTACATTATCAGACAAAAATTATCAATTTAAGAACTTAGATCTATAAACAGTAACATCAAAAAAACTGATTTTCTACATTTCTGAACACTAAAAAAATAATTGAATCATTCAATGCAAACGTTTGAAATCTTTTTTGATGCTTTTGTTGCAGCTGTTTATACCGTATTATTTAATATGATGTACTTTTGAAAAATTAAATATCGAAAAAACATTTAATAGACTATTATTCAGAATACTATGAAAATACACTTTAAAATATCATACTTTACAGTTTGGGGTCAACAGTTGTTAGTTACAGGTAATATTCCTGAACTTGGAAACGGAGATTATTCCAAAGCACTGAAACTAAGTTTTCAGAATTCAGAAGATTGGACAGGACAAATTGATGTTAAACCAGAAGAAGGTCAAGCTCCGATTAAGTACAACTATTTACTTTATAACGAGAAAAACGGAATGTACTCTGAAGAATGGGGTGATGGAAGAATTATCAACTCGGAACTCATAATTAACGATCATCTTTTCTGTAATGACGCTTGGAATTCGGCTTCTGCATTGGAAAACACCTTTTTAACTGCTCCTTTTACACAGGTTCTACTCATCGATTGTCACGACATTGATACTCCAAAAACGATTAAAAACTACACACATATTTTCAGAGTTTATGCTCCATTGATTGCTAAAAATGAAATTGTATGCCTGATTGGTAATAGCAAAGAGCTTGGAAATTGGTCGACAAATAATCCGGTTACGCTTTCAAAATGCGAAGAAGGATGTTGGGAGGCAACGCTAAATTTAGGAAATAGCCCGAAAGAAATTCATTATAAATATGGTTTGTACGATCCAGAGGATAAAGTTTTTCGTAGTTTTGAGCAGGGTTCCGATAGAATTACTCAAGTTTACAATTCTAAAAAGACCGTAATTCAGCAAAATGATGGATTTATGAAAGTTAAACTACCTGCTTGGAAAGGAGCCGGGGTGGGATTACCAGTTTTCAGCATTCGAACCAAAAAGAGTTTCGGAGTTGGAGATTTTGGCGATTTGCTACTATTAGTTGACTGGGCTGAGAATGTTGGGCTGAAATTGATACAAGTTTTACCACTCAACGACACAATAGGAACGCATACCGATGCCGATGTTTTGCCTTATGCTGCCATTTCGGCTTTTGCGTTGAATCCTTTGTTTCTTAACCTTCCAGCAGTTGGTAAATTACCTGCAACCCATCCGCTACAAGCTGAATATAAAAAGAAACAGACTGAACTTAACAGTTTAGAATTGATAGAATTTTTAGAAGTCGTAAATTACAAATTACAATATATCAGGGAATTATATTTATTACAAAAAGATAAATTTCTTAAAAATGCTGATTTCAAATCTTATTTTGAGAAAAATGAATTTTGGCTGGTTCCTTATGCTGCCTATTGTGTTTTCCGTGATAAATTTGGTACTTGCGATTACCGCCAGTGGAATGAATACGCACATTTTGACAAGCAAAAAATTGACGAATTAAGCTTGCCCGAACATGAAATGTATCATGAAATAGCCTTGCAGTATTTCATTCAATATCATTTACATTTACAACTTAAAAAGGCTACCGAATATGCTCACGAACGAGGCATTGTACTGAAAGGAGACATTCCTATCGGGGTAAATCGCAACAGTGTAGACACTTGGGCTTCCCCCGAATTATTCAATATGAATATGCAAGCTGGTGCTCCACCCGATATGTTTGCCGTAAAAGGTCAAAACTGGGAATTGCCCACTTATAATTGGGAAATGATAAAACGAACTGGATTCGACTGGTGGAAAAAAAGATTTGCTCATTTATCAACCTATTTCGATACTTTCCGTATCGATCATATTTTAGGATTTTTCAGAATTTGGCAAATTCCAATGTCGCAAGTCGAGGGCATTATGGGGCATTTGTATCCATCTACTCCTATCCATATCAATGAATTTGGCGAACGTGGCGTATGGTTTGATTACAATCGGTTCTGCAAACCTTATATAACCGACGGCATACTTTGGGATATTTTTGGAGATGATTCAGTCTGGGTGAAAGCCAATTGCTTGCAAATAGAAGATGGTTGGGTTTTTAGGCTAAAACCACTTTATCAAAGTCAAGCCAATATAGAAAAAATGTTTGAAGATGGTATTATTTCGGAAAAACTGAAATGGGGTTTGTTCGATTTAATTTCAAACGTATTATTTATTGAAGTAGAAGGCTCCAATGCCACCCAGTTTTATCCACGATTTGGTATGGATAGTTTGAGGTCTTACTTTGAACTAGATGAATATAACAAAAATAAATTGCGCGAACTTTATGTTGACTATTTTTACCGGAGACAAGATTCGTTTTGGTATCAATCGGGCATGGAAAAATTACCAGCACTTAAACGGTCGACCAATATGTTAATTTGCGGCGAAGACTTAGGCATGATGACCCATTGCGTAACTACGGTAATGAATGAATTAGCCATTCTGAGCCTCGAGGTACAGCGTGCACCAAAGACCGACAAAAAAGAATTCTCACACCCAGACGATGCGCCATATTTGTCTGTAGTAACACCTTCAACCCACGATATGAGCACAATACGTGGTTGGTGGGAAGAAGACAGAGGCGTTACACAACGTTTTTACAACTCACAACTCGGACATTGGGGCGAGGCTCCTTACTTCTGCGATAATTGGATTTGCAGGGATATTATTTTGCAACATTTATATTCACCTGCCATGTGGTCTATTTTCCAAATGCAAGATTTACTGAGCATTTCGGATAAGCTAAGACGAAAAAATCCACATGATGAACGTATCAATGTTCCTTCAAATTCTAAATTCAGTTGGCGTTATAGGCTACATATCAATCTGGAGGAATTAATTGATAATGAAGAATATAACAACGAATTAAGAAATTATATTATACAATCTGGAAGATAAACACATTCGGAAAATTGACTAAAAACCTCAATGCAGCAATTGCAATTGAGGTTTTTTTTGATACTTTTCAGTTCTATAATACTATAATTCAATACCTTTGTATTTTCTAAAAAAGTTCAAAACAAAGATATGAAAACTAAAATAGTTATTGTCGGTATAGGAGGAGTTGGTGGTTATTATGGTGGATTATTGGCGCAAAAATATGCTGAAAGCACTGATATTGAGCTGTATTTTGTGGCCAGAGGAGAGCATTTAAAGAAAATCAAAGAAAATGGTTTAACGGTAATCACTGAAAATGGAAGTTTTATTGTAAAACCTACATTAGCAACCGATAATGTAGCTGAAATCGGAATTGCTGATTATGTTATTCTATGCACAAAAAGTTATGACTTGGAGCAAAGCATGCTACAGTTAAAGCCTTGCATTAATGAAAATACGGTGATACTTCCACTGCTGAATGGTGCTGACATTAGCGAACGAATTCAGGCTGTATTACCTAATATTGAAGTTTGGAAAGGTTGCGTTTATATCGTGGGTCGCCTGAATGAGCCTGGTATAGTTGAAAGTTCAGGTGGTGTTCACGATTTGTATTTCGGAGTGGAGAATGTGACCAATGAACGCCTGCTCCTGATGGAAAAACTAATGCTGGATGCTGGTATAAAAGCTCTTAGAAGTGAAAAAATCAATAAGCTTATTTGGCGTAAATTTATCTTTATTTCCACAACTGCCTCGTTAACTTCCTATTTCAATGTAGGTTTTCGCGATTTATTGACCGATGAAAAGAGAAAACAAATAACGACTCAGTTTTTGCAAGAAGTTATCGAAATAGCCAAAGCAGAAGGGATTGTTTACGATGAAAATATCATGGAAACTATCATTGGTCATATCGAAAGATTACCCTTTGAAACCACCTCATCCATGCATTCCGATTATAAGGCAAACCGCCAAACAGAATTAAACACGTTGACAAAAGTTGTGATTGATTTAGGGTTGAAACATGGCATCCCCACTCCTATTTATAAGGAAGTTTATGAGGCATTAAGTAAATAACAAACTGAATTCCAGCTTTTTTTTGTATGGGGGTTGTATATTATTTTCTAAAATAAGGGAATAAGGGAAGTTGTTTTGTTGTCGTGATTACCCCTACTAAGGGGCTTCGCATAGTAGAAAGCTTCTATAAAAATTGAGACTCAACATAGCGCTAAACCAATTAATTAAAACCCTTATTTTAAAATACGGAGCCCATTAGTAGGGGCTTCGCATAATAGATAGCTTCTTTAAAATTGAAACTCTAATAGCGCTAAACCAATTAATTAAAACCCTTATTTTTATATGCGTAGCCCATTAGTAGCAGCAATTGGATAAAATAGATTTCTTCCCTTATTATCTTTGTATTATTTGACCCGTTATAGGTTTTTTAAACAGTTTTTATCACCCACATTATTCGTGTTGGAACCATGAATTGAAACCCAATTTTATTTACCTGATGCACATCGAAAGCCGATATTAAAAAGTGATGTTTCAGAAGTGTTTGGTGCTCTGTAACTTACCGTATAGCTGAGTTCGTTATTCTGATCATAAAAAAACGAACCACCACGCATTACTTTATTATCAGGATTTGTTTCGGAAGTTTGAGTACTACCCAGATAGAGTGAAAAAACATCTTCGCACCAGTTCCAAACATTTCCACCCATATCAGTAAGTCCAGCAGCAGAAGTACCAAAATGTCCGACAGGTGATGTAAACACATATCCATCAGCCCCTTGAACATCCGAAATAGCATTTCCTTGCCATACATTCGCTTTATATTGTCCATTTACGATAAGTTCGTCACCCCAACTGTAAAGTGAAGTCGATTTTCCTCCATTTCTTGCCGCATATTCCCATTCTGCTTCAGTGGGTAGTCGTTTGCCGATATGCTTACAATAGGCCTGAGTATAATACTACCCAATATTAGGACCACTAGCTAAGCTAAAAAAAAGATTAAATTTGTGGTCATGAAACAAACAAGAAAGAAGTACACATCGGCATTTAAGGCCGAAGTTGCGATATCGGCAATAAAAGAACGTGAGAGCCTATCAGAGATAAGTGCTCATTACGGTGTTCATCCAACGATGATTTCCAATTGGAAAAAGGAGTTTTTAGAACGTTCTTCGGAAGTTTTTACCTCTGTGAATAGTAAGATTGAATCAAATTTTGAAAAGGAGCGCACC
>JBBRHJ010000223.1:0-6452 GCA_038222885.1 Bacteroidales bacterium
TTCACAGTTTGGGGATAATCACAAGGCTATTAAAGAGTTCTTTCCAAATGCTCAATTATTTGGTTTTACGGGTACGCCTATTTTTGATGAAAATGCCACTTACAATATCAGGGAAGGCGAACAGGCTTCATATAAAACCACCGAAGAAACTTTTGAAAAACGACTGCACGCCTATACCATTACCCATGCGATTGAAGACAAAAACGTTCTTAAGTTTCATATTGATTATTTCAAAGCCCGCACTGAGCTTGTCGAACGTGGTAAAGGCAATCAAAACCCTAAGCCAGGAGAAGCCATTGCGCAACAGGCTGTAGTGGCGGCTATTCTCGACAAGCACAATGCCGCTACCAATTTCGGGCGTTTCAATGCTATACTGGCAACGTCTTCTATCAATAACGCCATTGAATATTATCAGCTATTCAAAGCAATTCAGAATCAGAAGCAAGCAGAGAACGAGGATTATATACCGCTTAATATTGCTTGTGTATTCTCTCCGCCTGCTCAACTAATTGCAAAAGAAGGCGACCAACAAAGTCAAAAGAATGCAGCAGACATAAATCAACTTCAAGAAGATTTATTGCAGGAAAAAGAAGATAACAAACAAAATCCTGAAGAGAAAAAAGAAGCATTAAAAACCATTATTGCTGACTACAATTTGCAATATGGCTCGAATCATTCTATCAATGAATTTGATGGCTATTATCAGGATGTGCAAAGCCGCATCAAAGATCAGAAATACACAAAAAAAGAAGTTCCCCATAAAGATAAAATTGACATTACCATTGTGGTGGATATGTTACTCACAGGTTTTGATTCCAAATACCTCAATACACTGTATGTGGATAAAAACCTAAAATACCACGGATTGATACAAGCATTTTCGCGTACCAACCGTGTGCTGAACGATACCAAACCTTATGGCAATATTTTGGATTTCCGCTCTCAACAAGAGGCCGTAAATCAAGCTATTGCACTCTTCGCCGGTGAAGATAGTGGACGTGCCAAAGAAATTTGGATGGTTGACCCTGCTCCGGTAATGATTGAGAATTACCAAAAAGCGGTAGAAGCGCTGGGTGTTTTTATGCAGGAAAATAATTTGGTAAACGAACCGCAAGAAGTGTATAACCTGAAAGGCGATGCTGCACGAATAGCATTTGTAAGAAACTTTAAAGAAGTACAGCGATTAAAAACCCAATTAGACCAATACACCGACCTGGATGATGCCCAACAAGCTAAAATTGAGGCCATATTGCCTAAGGAAAGCTTGCAATCGTTCCGGAGTTCGTATTTGGAAACTGCCAAACAATTAAAAGAAATACAACTAAAAGAAGGCGACCAGGCTCCTCCTGAAATCCAGCAATTGGATTTTGAATTTGTGCTTTTTGCTTCTGCCGTGATTGACTACGATTATATAATGGATTTGATTGCCGACAGTACACAGAAGAAACCAGCAAAGCAAAAGATGAGCAAAGCACAGGTTATTAGCTTGCTCAGTTCCAATTCTAACTTGATGGATGAGCAGGAAGATTTAACGGATTACATCAGCAGCCTCGACTGGAACAGTGGACAAGATGTGAACAGCTTACACAAAGGCTACGATACCTTTAAGATTGAGAAAAACGAAAAAGAACTTGCAGCAATTGCGCATAAACACGGTTTGCAAACGGCAGACTTGAAAGCCTTCGTAGATAAAATAATGAGCCGAATGATTTTTGATGGAGAAAAACTTACCGACCTGTTGGAACCTTTGGAACTGAGCTGGAAAGAACGCAGGATAAAAGAATTGGCATTGATGGACGACTTAGTACCACAATTAAAAAAAATAGCCGAAGGTCGTGACATATCAGGATTAGCAGCTTATGAGTAGTTGCTATCAATGGGGTCGAATTCGACCCCTTTAAACCTCTCGAATACCAGAGATTAAGAATCAAAATCTGAAAAAATGGCTAAAATTAAAGTAGAAAATACAGAAATAACCATTATAACGGTTGAAGAAAGAGATTATATCTCACTTACCGATATGGCGAATGCTAAGGAGAGTGAAAGCCGAGCTGCTGATATTATCAAAAACTGGCTTAGAACTAGGTATGCGATTGAATATATGAGTGTGTGGGAACAAATTAATAACCCAAATTTTAAAGTGGTGGAATCTGACCACTTTAAAATGCAGGCTGGTTTGACAAGTTTTGTGCTAAGTGCTTCTGAATGGATTGAAAAAACCACTGCTATTGGGATAATTGTAAAAAAAGGTAAATATGGCGGCACGTATGCGCATGAAGATATTGCTTTTGAATTTGGCTCTGCCATAAGCGTACCGTTTAAGCTATATCTTATTACCGAATTTCAACGCCTCAAAGAAGTTGAGCAAAAACAACTCGGTTGGTCGGCCAAACGCGAATTGGCAAAAATAAATTACCACATACATACCGATGCCATTAAACACAACCTGATTCCTGAAAAATTAACACCTGCCCAAACATCAATTATTTACGCCAACGAAGCTGATGTGCTGAATGTGGCTCTATTTGGTGTGACTGCCAAACAGTGGCGGGATGCTAACCCCGACCTAAAAGGAAATATTCGGGATTATGCCAATATAAACCAACTGATTAGCCTCGCAAATATGGAGAACTTGAATGCTGTTTTTATCAATGAAAAAATGCCACAGCACGAAAGACTAATTAAATTGAACCAAATTGCCATTCAGCAAATGCAAGTATTGCAAAATGTGGAAAACAGAAAAATGCTGAAATAATTACGAAATGAAGAACGAAATAGTACTATATCAATCAAATGAGCTAACTGACCGTATAGAAGTTAGAATAGAAGAAGATAGCGTTTGGCTAAATTGGCTGCAACTGGCAATTTTGTTTGGTAGAGATGTAAAAACTATTGGAAAGCACATCAATAACGTGTTTTCGGAAGGAGAATTGGTTAAAGAAGTGGTTGTCGCAAAATTTGCGACAACCACTCAACACGGAGCAATCAAGGGTAAAAGCCAAACTCAAAATGTAGAATATTACAATTTAGATGTTATTATTTCGGTAGGCTATCGTGTAAAGTCAAAACAAGGTACTCAGTTTCGAATTTGGGCTACTCACGTATTAAGAAATTTTTTACACTTAGCCAAGAAAAACACACAGGTAAAAGTGCTTTTGTTATCCAAAACCATCAGTAAACAATTGACTTTGGACGTGAAAAAAGCCGATGAACAATATGGCAATTTTGAGATTAAGGAATTTAATAAAAGCCACGACCGTTTTTTAATAATCGATAAATCAGATGTATTTCATTTGGGCGCTTCTTTGAAAGATTTGGGCAAAAAGTGGTTTGCTTTCTCAAAGTTGGATAAATTCTCAGTGGAAAATATTCTCAAATCAATTACAAATGACTAACAATTCGACAAGCTCAGTGCGAGCAACAAATTGTGTTTTCCTGAGTTTCAAAAAATTGTCTGACCCATTATTCTTATGATTAAATGATTGACATGAAAAGAAATAATGTGATTGCCGCATCAATAAACCAAGCGGAGTATAGCGAAATACTGCAACAAGCTGTAGCAGAAATCCGCACGGCTCGCACTTCCATTGCTCTACAAGTGAATAGTGCTACCAATTCTGTTTATTGGAATTTATGCAAACTGCTTTTTGAAAAACAGTTGGAAGAAGGTTATGGCAGTGGCGTAGTGAAACAATTATCGGTGGACTTAAAAATTGAGTTCCCTGATATGGGTGCTTCACCCCGCAATCTGTGGGATATGAAGCGGTTTTATGAGCGTTATTATCAATCATCTACAAAACTGCAACGTAGCGTCGCAGTTTTGCCGTGGCGACACAATCTACTATTAATCAGCAAAATAAAAGAAGACATTCAAGTTGAGTTCTATGCTAACGAAACTCTCACAAAAGCTTGGACAAGAGATTTGTTGCTCAATGCCATTAAAATGGACAGTTACAGCCAGGTACAGAAGCAAATAAAATCCAATAATTTTAACAATACACTGCCCGAAGCACATGCCGAATATGCCAACGAAGTGTTTCGGAGTGCTTATAACTTGGGATTTCTGAGAGTTACCGAACTGGTTGTAACCGAAATAAAAAATAGCCTGAATCAGGTTTAACAACATTAAAATGAACATAGATATTACACAACAATACGAATATAAAACTTGGGCTGAATTCATAGCCGGTAAAATAAAACGTGCACAAACCAATGCGGTATTAAAAGTTAATAACGAATTGCTCACGCTATATTGGGAAATCGGGAATTCGATTATCGAAAAACAAAAACAAAATGGATGGGGCAGCAAAATAATTGAACTTTTGGCGGCTGATTTATCTATACACTTTTCAAGTAATTCGGGGTTTTCGGTACGAAACCTTAAATACATGAGGGCATTTGCCGAAGCCTATCCACAGTTTCCAATTGTGCAAGTGCCGCTTGCACAATCTCAAAATCAGTTTGTGCAAGTGCCGCTTGCACAAATTACATGGTATCATCACATCAGCTTGTTAGCAAAAGTTAAAGACACCGCAGAAAGAGCATTTTACATAAACGAAACTGCCAAAAACGAGTGGAGCAGAGATGTAATGCTTTTGCAAATACAAAGTAAGCTTTATAGAAGAAGCGGCAAGGCTATGAATAACTTTGAACAGACTTTGCCCGGGTACCAATCCGATTTGGCAAAGAGTATTTTTAAAGACCCGTATCATTTTGATTTCCTGATGCTTTCCTCAAAGGTAAAAGAACTTGAAATTGAAAAACTGTTGACACAAAAAATTACTGAGTTCCTGTTAGAACTGGGCAAAGGTTTTGCTTTTGTGGGCAGGCAATACCCTATTGAAATAGACAACACCGATTACAAAATAGACCTCCTTTTTTACCATACTGTATTGCACGCTTATGTAGTGGTTGAACTCAAAGTGGGCGAGTTTTTGCCTGAGTACATTTCAAAACTCAATTTTTACATCAGTGCCATCGACGATAAACTTAAAACGCCTGCCGATGAGCCTACCATAGGGCTGTTGCTGTGTGCTTGGAAAAGTAACGTAAAAGTGGAATATGCCATGCGAGGGCTGGACAAACCGCTCGGCGTTGCCTCTTATCAATTGGAACAATGGGTAAAAGAAAATATCGACTTGCTAACCGAAAATGATTCCGCCGAATGAACAATCAAACAAATAAATTAATCCCCAAATTGCGCTTTCCTGAGCGTGAATCAATTACGAATTACAAATTACGAAATGAATAATAAAACAAATAAATTGATTCCCGAATTAAGATTTCCTGAGTTTGTGAATGAGGGGGAATGGGTGGAGAAAGAATTGGGGGGAATTGCTGAAAATCTAGATTCAAAGAGAGTACCAATAACTTCAAATCAAAGAGAAAAGGGAAATATACCATATTACGGTGCTTCCGGAATAATTGATTACGTAAAGGAATATATTTATGATGAAAATTTACTTTGCATTTCGGAAGATGGTGCAAATTTAATTGATAGAAATTACCCAATTGCATTTAGTATCTCAGGTAAAACATGGGTCAATAATCATGCTCATGTTCTAAAGTTTGAAAATTCAAATACTCAGCTATTGGTTGAGAAATATATTAACTCAATAAATATTGAAGATTTTCTAACTGGAATGGCTCAACCAAAACTTAACAGAGGTAAGCTTGATATTATTCCAATACCCTTACCTGAAACCCCTCAAGAACAACAAAAAATCGCCACCTGCCTTTCTTCCTTAGATGAAGTAATTGCAGCCCACAGCCAAAAATTAGAAGCTTTAAAAGAACATAAAAAAGGTTTGATGCAAAACCTTTTTCCGCAAGAAGGGGAAACCGTGCCTAAATTGAGGTTTTCTGAATTTGTGGGGGATGGGGAGTGGGTGGAAAAGAGTTTGGGGGATAAAGAAGTTTCATTTTTTGTAAGTGAAAAAGTAACAGTAAAGAAGCTGAATATAAATACCTACATAAGCACTGAAAATATGTTGTCCGACTTTTCAGGTGTTTCAACGGCTTCAAAACTGCCTTCTTTTGGAAGCTTTACGAAATTCACAAGTGGAGACATACTTATATCAAACATTCGCCCTTACTTGAAAAAGGTTTGGAAATCTAATAAAATAGGAGGAGCTTCAAATGATGTGCTTGTTTTTCGTTCAGGTTCAGAAGTTCTGAGTGAATTTTTAGAGTTCACCCTAAAAAATGACTCTTTCATTAATTATGTGATGAAAAGTGCAAAAGGTGTGAAAATGCCTCGAGGAGATAAATCTTCGATGCAGGAATATCCAGTTAAATATCCAAATTCCAACGAACAACAAAAAATAGCCTCCTGTCTTTCCTCTTTAGATGAATTAATCACGGCACAGGCGGACAAAATTGAGCAATTGAAGTGGCATAAAAAGGGCTTGATGCAAGGTTTGTTTCCATCAACTACGAATAAAAATTAAATA
>JBBRHJ010000224.1:0-6406 GCA_038222885.1 Bacteroidales bacterium
GTTCGATAGGCACTAAATGTAATTTTTGCACAATGCGTACTTTGTGCAATTCCAAGGGTACATTTTCCCCGCTGAAGAATTTGATTTTTTGCATAGAAATCTTAAAAATAAATGATATAATAATTTTAATTAATTTTCTAATCTAACAAAACAGTGCAAATACTGTGTTTTTCATCAAAAATGCGAAAAGATTACAATCCAAAGGATATAAGCCACAAAGATAATGAATTTATTAAAAAATCAAACAAATAATTTACATATTGAATAGTTTTGCTCATAAAAAAAGCTACCCAGATTCGAGTAGCTTTTTAATAAATTAAGAGTCTATGAGTTTACATTTCCCATTGTTCGCAGGAATCAATTAAATCATCGAAAGTTTTAATTTTAGAAGTTGCTTGAACTTCGGTAATTTGATTAATTAGTGCTTCATCGTATGATTCGGTTTCAAATGCACGAATCACTCCAATAGCAACAGGGAATTCAGGTCCTTCCATCATGGCCAACTTCATCTGCAAAGTTATATCCTCACATTTGGCATCGTGAACAAGAAGGTCGGCTTCGGTAATGTTATTTTCTCCAATAGTAACAACTTTCAAATTGAAACCATCCAACACAAGTCCTTTATCAGCATTGACCCCAAAAATCATTGGTTTTCCTTGTTCAAGAATTATTAGTCGGTCGTAACGCGATGACTTTTCGGATAACCAGCTATGCGCTCCATCGTTGAAAATAACACAATTAACTAATGTTTCAATCACCGATGTGCCTTTGTGTTTGGCAGCTTCAAGCATGGTGCTAAACGACGATTTTAAATCGACATCGAGTGTACGCCCAAAAAAAGTACCACGTGCACCGAAAGTCAATTCAGCTGGACGGAATGGTCGTTCAATTGTTCCGAATGGAGATGATTTTGTTACATAACCCTTTTTGGTTGTTGGAGAATATTGACCTTTTGTTAAACCATAAATTTGGTTGTTAAAAAGCAATACATTGATGTCAATATTTCTACGAACGCTGTGAATAAAATGATTACCACCTATGGCCAAACAATCGCCATCGCCTGTGATTTGCCAAACCGATAGCTTAGGATTTGCAATTTTTACGCCTGTAGCAACGGCAGCACCGCGTCCGTGAATGGTATGAAAGCCATATCCTGAGATATAATAGGGTAAACGGGAAGAACAACCTATTCCCGAAATAACTGTAGTATCGGTTGGACGAACACCAAGTTCGGCCATTACTTTTTGCAAAGTATTAAGTACGGCATAGTCGCCACATCCGGGACACCAACGTACATACTGGTCGCTTTTAAAATCTTTGGCTGTATATTGTTGAATTACTGAAGTATCCATTGTGATTATGTTTTCTGGTTGTGTATATTTTTCAAAAAAATATGATATTATAATCTTTTGTCTTGACTCTTGATTCTTGACTCTTGACTCTCCTATAATATACTTTCAATATGTTCAACAAGTTCAGCTACTGTAAAAGGCTGACCTTGAACCTTATTGTATTGTAAGTATTCTCCTGGAACTTTCGAGCGTATATAGGTTGCAAATTGTCCGCTATTTAACTCACAAACAAGCACTTTCTTATACTTCTTGATGACCTCTTCGGTGTTTTTTGGAAGCGGATTGATGTAATTAAAGTTAACCACTGCTACTTTTCCTCCATTCTTATTAACGGTATTCACAGCAGTCATCAAATGACCTTTGGTTGTACCCCAGCCAATTACAAGTAAATCGCCTTCGATATCCCCTTCGACAGTTAACTCAGGAATACAGTTTTTTATGTAATCAATTTTCTCCTGACGCGTATCTACCATTTTTTGATGATTTTCAGGGTCGGTTGAAATTGAACCAGTGTAATAATCTTTTTCCAACCCACCATTTCTATGTTCCAACCCTTCTTGTCCGGGAAAACTCCAATATCTCACTTTCGATTCATCATTTCTGGTCGTAACTGTTAAGTTTTCCATGTCGGGTTTTGCAAAATTTGGTTGAATTAAAGGTAATTCAGCTAATTTAGGCAATTTCCAAAGTGAAGTTCCATTCCCAATAAATGAATCTGTGAGTAAAATAACAGGAGTCATGTGTTCGAGTGCAATTTTCGATGACATAAAAGCAAAATGGAAACAATCGGCGGGTGTACTTGCTGCAATAACTACAGCAGGACTTTCACCGTTTCTTCCGTAAAGTGCTTGTAATAAATCTGTCTGCTCAGTTTTAGTAGGCAATCCTGTAGAAGGACCTCCACGCATAACATCTACCACTACAAGTGGTAATTCAGCCATTACTGCTAAACCAATGGCTTCTGATTTTAGTGCTAATCCTGGACCTGAAGTAGCTGTAGCCGCCAAACTACCGGCAAAAGAGGCTCCAAGTGCTGTCGTGATACCTGCAATTTCATCCTCGGCTTGTACAACTTTAACTCCTAAGTCTTTTCGCAAAGCCAATTCCTGCATAATATCGGTAGCTGGAGTGATAGGATAACCACCTAAAAAAAGTTCTAAATTAGCTTTTTTCGATGCTGCTATCAATCCCCAAGCAGTTGCTTTATTGCCACTGATACTTGTATATTTTCCTTTTGGCAGTTCAAACGATTTCTCAATGGTAAACGTGGAAACGCTCAAGTGTAAGTTATGACCATAGTTAAAACCATCGGTCAACACCTTTACGTTGGCTTGCAAAACACTCGGTTTACGACCAAACTTATTTTGTAGGAAATGAATGGCTTGATCAATAGGTCGGTTGAATAACCAACAAATCAATCCCAAAGCAAACATATTTTTGCTCCGAAGTTTCGTCTTCATGTCCATGTCGTAACCTTCGAGACTCAACTGTGTAAGCGATGAAAGTGGCGCAGGAATAAGTTGAATACTGTCCGGAATGCTCAATTCCTCGAAAGGATTTTCTGTGGCAAAACCAGCTTTTGTAAAATCTGGTTTTTTAAACGAATCTTCATCAAAAATAAGTACTCCGGTTTTCTTAATGCTTTTCGAATTTACTTTAAGAGCAGCCGGATTCATGGCTACCAAAACATCGGCTTCGTCGCCCGGCGTGTATATTTTTGATGCACCTAAATGTACCTGAAAACCTGAAACGCCACTAACAGTTCCTAGTGGGGCACGAATTTCGGAAGGAAAATCGGGAAATGTTGAGATTTCATTCCCCAAAATGGCTGACAAATTGGAAAATAATGTCCCAGTAAGCTGCATGCCATCACCAGAATCGCCGGAAAACCGTACTACAACGTTTTCCAATTCAGTTGTTTTAGTATTGTTCATTATTATTGTTAGATTGAGATTTATTTTTTATTTCTGATAAGCAAAATTTGATTACAAATCGAGTTTGACACATTACAACAATTTAGAAGTCTGCATTGTTCGGAGTGCGTGGAAAAGGAATCACATCGCGAATATTAGTCATTCCAGTTACAAACAAAAGTAAACGCTCGAAGCCTAAACCAAAGCCCGCGTGCGGTGCTGTACCAAACCTACGAGTATCCAAATACCACCAAATATCCTTGGTTGGTACTCCCATTTCGTCGGCCCGTTGCTGCAATTTTTCTAAATTTTCTTCACGTTGCGAACCGCCTATTATTTCACCAATTTTCGGAAATAATACATCCATGGCTCGAACAGTTTTTCCATCGTCGTTCTGTTTCATGTAGAACGATTTAATTTCTTTTGGATAATCTGTTAGAATTACTGGTTTCTTGAAATGTTGTTCTACCAAATAACGCTCGTGCTCCGACTGCAAATCGGTACCCCAGCCAATTGGGAATTCAAATTTATGTCCATTTTTAACCGCCTCTTCAAGAATAGCAACTCCATCGGTGTAAGTTAACCGTTTAAAATCATTGTCAACAACAAATTGCAAACGTTCGTATAATTCTTTGTCGTACATATTGCAAAGGAAATCGAGATCGTCTTTACAATTATCCAATGCCCAACGAACACAGTATTGAATAAAATCCTGTGCCAATTGCATATTTTCCTCTATCTCGTTGAAAGCAACCTCAGGTTCTATCATCCAGAACTCGGACAAATGGCGAGGAGTATTTGAATTCTCAGCACGAAAAGTAGGACCAAAAGTGTAAATTGCACCCATCGACATAGCTGCTAATTCGCCTTCCAATTGTCCTGAAACTGTCAAACTGGTTTGTTTTCCAAAAAAATCATTGGAATAATCAATACTTCCATTTTCATCTTTTTTCAAATCGTACATGTTCTGGGTTGTTACCTGAAACATTTGCCCTGCACCTTCACAGTCGGACGCTGTGATAATGGGTGTATGGAAATAGAAGAACCCTCGTTCGTGAAAAAAGTTATGCACGGCCATAGCCATGTGGTGGCGGATGCGGAAAACAGCTCCGAAAGTGTTAGTACGTGGACGAAGATGGGCAATTTCGCGCAAAAATTCCAAGGTATGTCCTTTTTTCTGTAGAGGATAAGTTTCAGGGTCGGCAGTTCCATAAATCTGAATTTCAGTTGCCTGAATTTCCACGTTTTGCCCTTTGCCCTGTGATTCCACCAACATTCCCGTAACACTTATACAAGCTCCAGTTGTGATGGGTTTTAGGTATTCATCGCCAAACTTTTCATTATCAACTACAACCTGAATATTATTTATAGTAGAACCATCATTCAATGCAATAAAACTAACACTCTTATTTCCACGACGGGTACGAACCCAACCCTTAATATTAATTTCTGTACCGTAATCAGTACGTTTCACGGCATCAACTATTTTTACTCTTGACATATTATCTTAATTATCTTATTTAAAAAATTTACAAGGCTACAAAATTACATATTTTTGCCGATATTCCTTGTCTTTTTGATACTAAAAAGCACTTGTTTCCTCTTAAACAAGTGCCTTATTAGTAATTCAGACTATATTTCTTGACTATTTACTTTTTATTGATTTGTTCAATATTGCCAATCATACTCATGGCACATCTAAAACCTACATCATTGGCCGATTTGTCTTGTTGCATATATCTACGGGTCGAAGGATTCAACCAATACACTCTGTCTTTCCATGAACCACCTTTGTAAATGCGGGTTTTGTTTGAAACCACCGGACGTAAAACATCAGTAATATCAAAAGTATCAACCACGTTTACTGTTGTGTTCAATGAGAAATTGATTTTCGATTGTGCATCACCATCTTTATAATCACGAACATCCAAAATGCTATCATTTAAGATTCGCCCCATTGGGTCGATAGCATATATGTTTCTGCCAAAAGCGTCTTTACCGGTTGGTTTAGGGCTTAAATATACATTCCCACGGAAGGAGTTATATTCGGCTACATCGTCGAAACTGGACTGGCGATAAACATCTAACACCCATTCGTTCACATTGCCAGCCATATTGTAAAGGCCAAAATCGTTTGGAAAATAATTGTTAACTGGTGCGGTAATAGTTGCATTGTCGTTGAGACTTCCTGATGTTCCCATCAAATCGCCACGACCTCTAACAAAGTTGGCTTCCATTTTTCCTCGGTCTTTTTTTGATGGATTTCGCATTTGTGAACCAGACCAAGGATATATTCTGCCTTCGGTGATAAACCCATCTTTGTTGGCACGAATAGCATAGGCTGCAAATTCCCACTCTGCCTCGGTAGGAAGTCGGAAATCTGAAAAAAGCACACCGTCCGCCATATCAACTTTCCTGATATTTCCAGCTAAATCTTTTTTGATGTTTTTTCCAGATTTAGGTTGATATTCGTTTTGTAAAAGATATTTTTGCGTGTTGAATACAAAATTAGTTCTAATAGAGTCGTAACTCAAATTAGCAATTTTGGAAAAATCAGGAGCCTCAATAATGCCTGCATTAATCAAAGCCATTTCGTTTACCCTATCGGTACGCCATGTACAATAATCCATAGCCTGTTCCCATGTAATACCTACTACGGGATATTGGTCAAAAGCCGGATGACTGAAATAATTTTGCAGATATGGTTCGTTGTAAGCCAATTCTTCCCGCCAAGTTTGTACATTCGGTTCAGCTTTCAGCACTAAATCAGGAGATACTTTCCCAAAAACCACGTTCATCCAATTGGTATATTCACGCCAATCCACATTGCGAATCTCATATTGATCCATAAAAAATGAACTAACTGTAATGCGCCTTTTTCGACTTTCGCTTTGTGCAGTTACAAATTCGCCTTTTTCGCCTATGGTATAGGAACCGCCCTCAATAGAGACCATTCCGTTGGGTATCATAGTTTTAAAGCCTGATTTGACTGTAAAACCAGTTCCCGATATATCGTTATATTTCCAACCAGTGGCTCTCGAAATTTTGGTATCGTTCTTTTTACCAAACGCAACCACCACAGCTATTCCAACTATAAGTAAGGCAACTTTTGTTATCGATTTTATTGACATAATAGACTTT
>JBBRHJ010000225.1:0-6348 GCA_038222885.1 Bacteroidales bacterium
TTCATTATGAAAAGCGGGTTTGACCGAATGTTCCAATTGAAATGATTACGGATTCTTAATACATGTATTTCTAAGAAATAAAATTTGTATGACAACTGAGATCTCCTGGGACGGCACATTGACGGATGAAAATAAAACTAAAGACCTTACCGGTTTTATTACCAGGCTTGGCTATATGGTTCACCGTATTTATTTTGCCGAGGACCACGACAACGTTTCCATAAGACAGTTCAACGGGTATTATACTGGGAATATAGCATTATCGAAAGCCTTTGTAACCAACGGGGATTTCTACGCACTAAATGCAGATCAGTTAATTGAAAGCAAAAGCAGATATAAAATACAGTTAGAGAATAGTTTAAGAGAAAGGGAAAAGAGGTTTACCAGAAAAGAATTAGCTTCTTATGTTGAAGACTATTTTGAAGACAAAGTATTTGTTGACAAAGTCAAACTATCCGGTATAAGTTTTAAATATCCAACTCAATCCCAGGATCTGCCAGAAGATAAAGATTCAATGTCATCCATCAGTTTTGTATTCCTTCTGGAGGCATTTATCGGGGAATCAGCTGTTGCTATATTGAATGAAAACATGAGCGAAGTATGGATGGGTAAAGAATTTGAAGTATCTGGAGATTTGTCATTTCGTCCTCGCAATTATAGCATAACGAAGCCAGGAGTGTATGCAAGAAACAATTCTTTAACGGAACTTTACCACTTACTCAACTGGGTAAATAGTTTCTATATCAAAAATTTACGGATAGAAACGTTATATAATCCTTGTCGGGAAAATCTGTTTCCGGCAAGGGAATGGTTCAGGCGTGCTATATACTTTGATGAAATAAAAAATAAATTTAAAGAGATCTGCATTTATGAAAGATCAAGGGAAGAGGTTGAATATTCGAATGAGACGGATGAAAAGAATTGGTATGAAAAACAGTTGGAAGAGAAGGAGGAAAATAACAGACAAAAATTTAGGAATATATAGTTTAAACTGTATCATTTTAATATACGCTTCTCTGGATTAAAAGCACATCATTGAAAAAAAAGAAGGCTTTTTGTAATTTTGGAATGGCCAATGGAATGGATACTGAGACAAAAAAGTAATATTAACAATGAATTTAACCTTCAAATATTATTAATATGAAACGAGCATCTTCAATAAGTGCAAACAGGCATGAACAAACTCATGCGAGTTCCATCCGACCTTTTAAAATCAATTTTGTTCGGATGAAAACTTCATTAAAAATACTTGTATTGATTCTGGTAACTCTTACAGTTATTTCTTGCCGCCCTTTTTCAAAGGAATCATACCTGGAAAAATATGATAAATTCATAAGCGAAGTATCCGAAAAGAGCGCCAGCTATACGGATAAGGATTGGGAGAAAGCTGATGAAAAATTTAAAAAATTCAACACCGACTGGTATGATCATTTTAAGGAGGATCTCACCTTGAAGGAAAAATTAACCACAACGAAGTACAACGTCCAATACTCTTATTACAAGGCAATGCCTCAGGCCATGGATCTTTTTAACACATACCTCAAGGGAGATTATGAAAAAGTTAAAGAACGCATAAAGTATTATAAAGAAAATAAGATGGACAAGGATATTGATGCTTTACTTAAACTAGCGAAGGAGTCCGGCGAAAGCTCATTGAACAAAATAAAGGAAATTATTAATGAAGTGGATAAAGAAATAAATAATAATTTGTTGCCCAATTGATCCAATATATAATACAGCTTGCCATTTGATGAATTCCTAAAATGGATGACGTATGGCTTTCGGTCCTTGTTGACCTAATAAATAATAAACTGCTTCAGGAAAATTGAAATAAAAGGCAGAATCTGAAGTGAGTGATTACTTAAAAAGCGAGTGGTTATAAATGTCGGATTGTATTATCAATCGGTCTTGTTTGTTGAATTGTCAATGTTTCCCAACCCACGGGTTGGTTCGTTTCTCACCTGCCGATTGAGAAAATAAGTGGTAGTAATTGATAACAGCCCATAACTAAGAAAAAAGTAAAAACCGGCCATTAGTTCACCTTCAGTAGAAAAGATTTTGATCCTAAGGTTATCAAACGTTAACATCGAAACAATAATAGCCATTGAGAATACATCAACCATCGACCATTTCCCTACATTGTGAACGAATAACTCCACTAAATAATTGTTTTTACTGTTTTTTACAATAAGTAAAAAAAGTGTCAAGCCAAGTTTTAAGACGGGAATTATAATGCTAAAGACTACTAATAGCATGGCCAGGAGGAAATTAGTGGTTAGTAATTTGTCAATTACGCCCAGTATCGATTTTTTATCCGAACCTAAGGGTATAAATCCAAACATTTTACTGCTTACTTCAATACAAGGGAGAGTGAGGCCTAGAAATAATAAAACTAAAGTGGTGGCAACGAGTAAAATTCCAATTTTATTTGCTTGCGGAAACTTCATTCTTTACAGGGTTTATTATATCGGGATATAGGAACAATGCTATTGCAACCAAAAATACTAAGAAAAGCACTTTAAATATAAAGTTGCTCATTTTTAATAATCAGGAAAGTCTGAATAACTAATGCAATTGCGAGTAAAATTTTTATAATGTTTTATGCTTATTGGTTATGTTTTAGTATTCAATTTAAGACACTCATTTGAAAATGAAACCTTTAAGCTGCATTTTCAAAATTAAGGGGTACTCACCATAAACAATTCGGATTTGCCAATATAAAAGCACTATGGCTTTAATCTATCGCCTTCAGTACAGCCTTTCCAATATCAATGCTTTTATCAAACACAATCCTGGTTAGTTTTTTCATTGATGGGTCGGCATCCATTTCATCATAAAGTTTCGACAATTCCACTGCCTGCCTTTCTGGATCACTGATGTTCTGCACTTCCTGAAAACGACCCATCCAATAGTCCTTGCGTTTTTCGATTCGGCTTACGTCATGACGTGTCAAGCCGGTATCGAAATCGAAGATGCCGGTTAGCATATTCTCCACAGAGTTATCCGATTTGCCGATTATCTCTGAAAGCATAAGGGTATCCAGATAATTGTATTTATAATAGGTGTATCCCCCAACACCAGCCAACAAGCCGACAACAACAAGAATGATTATTTTTAATTTCATAGGATAGCCTTTAATGAAACATCGATTCTTGAATGGTTATGGAGTAAATTGAGTAAACTGGAAATTCACAAACAGAATCAAGCTCTGTTGGCAAATAGAATTTCATTTTTTAAACTGTTTCTTTTAATTGCTATTTTTTGATGAAAAAGATTAATTGTATGTAAATGAAGTGATGATTACTTCAGCTTCTTTTAAGTCAGAAGGGGCCTTGCCCTTAAATAGCCACAAGTTAATCTGAACTTTTTCATCAGTAGCCAAAGGGTTCTTAGCTCCCCTGTATTTCCAGTCATTTATCAAGTATTCATTTCCGGGCAAAATCGGATAGTGGCCATGATAGCTTTGAAAAATGATTTCAGCCGGATTCCAAATGAATTTATGCGTTGAGAAGTCCCCTTCTAAATGAAGGTCAAAGCTTTTTTGATTTTCAATATCATAAGGCTCAGGTTGCACAGTGTACCATCCGCATTTATTCTCAGATTTTCCCCATCTTGAAAATTCAATATCGATTTCTTCAGCATCCGATTTATAGGTAAACAGGCCCAAAACAATATTCTTATCTAACTTCCCGACATTTGACTCAATCTGGAAGGTATATTCACCATAACCAAAAGATTGTTGAGAATATATCTCAGCACAGAACCAGTTTTCGCCAATTTTTGTGATCTTAAGATGAAGGTTACCCATATCATCAACCCATACGTTTGATGAATCTGCTGACCAATGGTTTGGCCCTGGCCCACTTGTTCCGGATTTTACATTCCATGTTAATCCGGACCATTGAATTTGAGAAATCATAATGACTTATTTAAAAGAATATTTAAAACAGCAAACTTTTTGCAGCACGCTAAGATAGTAAGTAATGTATTTGCTTTCAATGCTGATGATTATTTTTATTGGTCAGCATTAAAAGGCAATAAAATTTAAGACTCGTACTTTAAAGTTTTCTGTTTATATCACTTGCTGCGTTTTCTGATAAAATTAAGTTTACAAATGAGAAATAGGGAAATCCGGGAGTTGAATATACTTCCTGAATCATAAAGTCATTAAAATTAATACAATATATATCCGGTATTTTTCGCATAGCGGACTATTGTTTCGTAAATATCCGGCTCCAAAATACAAAGGATTAATTCCATTTTCCTGGTAAATTCAATTGATTTGTCTATCACTTCTGATAGGCCAATAAAGGAATTCAGAGGATCATTTCGCCATCCTCCAGTGGGAAGGCCAGTGATTATAGACGAAAGATTTTTATGTGCGGCATCATGGATAATTTGAAGGAATGCTCTAAGGAAAATTAAAGGATCCGGAATGTCGGACGGTGCCGGTAAGTGACTTAAGACTGATGCAAGGTAAATATAACGGTAGGGCTCTGGCACAGGTAGCATTCCGACGCAAAAGTTGCCTGGTTTTATCGGATAATTGATTTTCGATTCAACCGTTTTCCATAATTCAGGATAAACCTCTTCAAACTTTCGTGCGGCGCGTCCTCCCATACCGGCACCATAGCCGTCGATAGAAAGTATTATTGCATCGGCTTCTTGGTTGAAAAGGCTGTCATTTATAATTTTTAATTTCATCTAAAAAGGTTTGTCATAGATAAAAAATAGTAGCATCCTTGTCAGATTTCCTGGCTTTAATCAATTGGAATAAGTTTGAACACTTAGCTGAACAATGGTTTTAATTTATAGCTTCAAGAACAGTACGTCCAATATTAATGCTTTTATCAAATACAATCCTTGTAAGCTTTTTCATAGAAGGGTCGGCATCCATTTCATTATACAGTTTCGACAATTCCACTGCCTGCCTGTCGGGATCATTTATATTTTGCACTTCCTGGAAACGGCTCATCCAATAGTCCTTGCGTTTTTCAATCCGACTAATATCATTGCGTGTCAAGCCAGTATCGAAATCAAATATTCCGGTTAGCATATTCTCCACCGGATTCCGATTTGCCAATTATGTCTGAAAGCATAAGGGTATCCAGATAATAGTATTTGTAATACGTGTATCCTCCCGCTCCAGCCAACAAGCCGACAACAATAAGAATGATTATTTTTAATTTCATAGCATAGTCTTAAATGACACATTAAAAGTATAAAGAAAACTGAATTTATGATTACTTTAAAAACCATCAGGTTACATTAAATATTCGAGATGGCGCCATCGATCATAACAAATGGGTAATACTATCTCGCATTTATCCCCAACACCGCATGTATTAAACAAGCAAAGTCTCCGATATCTTTACGGTTGTTACCTATTTGAGTTCGCCAGCTATTGTCTTCGCCTGAATTGAGCATATTACGGCTTAAAATATCGCAGGTAGAGATAAATGCATTATGCGAGGCGGTACGTTCTGCTTCCAGTTCATTCCGTTCTTCCTGGTCAGAAAGTAACCAGTCAACACGTAATCGCGAGTATCGGACGGCAGATTTGAGTAATGAATTAACTAATGCCTTTTGCCTGGAGTTTTTGATTATGTTGAATATTTGCTGTGCTTGTTCAAGTTCCATAATTATTTTTCTTTTTGTTCTGACTATGCCATACATTGAAAATGTAAACTATACCGGATACCATTCCCCGACCTGAAGGCGGGGCTAATGATTGGATGAAAATCAAATTGTGAATGAATAGATTTTTCCATCTGACAAACTATGACTACCCTTGCTATGTCCATGAACCCAAATAATTCCTGATTTGTTTTCGCGATTGTGAAATTCAACCCAACCGTCAGAATGAGTCCTTTTTTCATCGGTACCACCAAGCCAGCCATAGTCGATCATCACGCCGATATCGCGAATTGGCTCTCCGTTTTTATTGATAACTTTTACTGAAAAATGGCTCATTTCCTTAGTTCTGATTGAAATGGAATTATACTGATACGCTTTATGTTTACCTTTTATTTACTTCTTCTGCCGGAAATCCCAGGGTGGTATTGGTGAAGGCTGGGACCAAAGACCTATTTTTTTTGAACGGGCTATGCTTTCTAACTTGCCGAGTTCACTACTACTGTTGTATTTTTTAAAATGCCAGGCCATTCCTGCTTTCAGAAGCTCCCTGTTAATGCAGGTATTGCCGACATAAACGAATGCGAGAGTGCGGCCATATCTGTCCTTGCCTGTTGTTACGATACGAACTTGTTTTTGGAAACATAGTGATGAGGTGTATTGCTTTGCCTTTTGCCCGAAATCCTGTTTTAATTCCGGGCAATCAATGCCTTC
>JBBRHJ010000226.1:0-6319 GCA_038222885.1 Bacteroidales bacterium
ATTAGTTGCGGGAGAACACATATTAAGAATAAATGTGGTTGCTCGTGGGTTTAATTTAGACAAGTTAGTCATTAAAAAGAGTGTAAATAGCGCAGTCAATAATCCGAATTTTTCAAGTGACGAGTTGAAAGTTTATGCTAACCCTAACACAAAAGGAGTTTTTCAACTTTCAAAAAGCGGAAATTGGAAAGTATATAATTTAGCTGGCGAAACGGTGTTGACAGGGAACGAAAATACAGTCAATTTATCCAACTATCCACAAGGAATGTATATTTTGAAATTAGGAATTGAAACAAAGAAATTAATAGCTCAATAAAAATCTCAATTAAATTAGGATGCAAAAATTTAGTTATTTAGTGTTAGGTGTTTTGTTTAGTATAAATTTGAATGCCAATTCGAATCGGTTAATTTCAGTAGATTTGAATAAAGAAAAGGGCAAACTAGCCACCACCTTCAAGGAATGTGTTGGTGCGGGTAGAGCTTTCGAGGGTTTAGGTTTACAATGGCAAAAACAATTGCGAGAAGTCAAAAAAGACTGCGATTTTACTTATATTCGATTCCATGCTTTGCTGCATGACGAAATGGAGATTTACAAAGAAGATGCCCAAGGCAATCCAATCTATAATTGGAATAAAATGGATCAACTTTTTGATTTTTTATTAGAAATTAAAATGAAGCCATTCGTAGAGCTCTCTTTTATGCCAGCAGCTTTACGTACCAATGATCAAACTGTTTTTCATTGGAAAGCGTATGTTTCTCCACCAAATTCCTACCCAAAGTATGAAGCGTTGATTGAGGCTTTGGTACGCCATGTAGAACAACGCTATGGTAAAGAAGAAATCAAGACATGGTATTTTGAAGTTTGGAATGAACCTAATCACAAATCTTTTTTTACCGGAAATAGAGAGGAGTATTTCAAAATATATAATTCAGCAGCAAAAGCAGTAAAAAAAGTGGATGCGGCATACAAAATTGGTGGACCTGCAACGGCAGGTACAGGCTGGATTAACGAGATAATGGATTATACTAAATCAAATAATGTGCCCTTGGATTTTATCTCAACCCATGCTTATGGTGTTAAAGGAGATTTAGATGAAACGGGAAATAAGGTTTTGATTATGAGAGATGATCCTGATTACGTAGCTAAAGCCATCAACGGTGTTCGTAGAAAAATAGAAGCAACGGACTATAAAGGCTTGGAATTGCATATTACAGAATGGTCATCATCCTATTCTCCACGGGATGAAGTGCATGATAGTTACCAAAATGCGGCTTATGTTTTAAATACTTTAAAGAAAACCGAAAACGTGGCTACCTCCATGTCGTATTGGACTTTTACCGACATTTTTGAAGAACTTGGTCAGTCTGACAAACCTTTTCATGGTGGTTTTGGCTTAATGACCATTGATAATTTGAAAAAACCAACTTATTTTGCCTACAAATATTTGAATCAGTTAGGCGATACAGAGCTTGTCAATGCAGATTCGTCCTCCATTGTTTGTAAAAAAGGGAATGACGTTCAAGCTTTGTTCTGGGATTTTTCATTCTCTAAACAAAAGGGAGTAAATAATGCTAAATTTTACACGCAAGACAAACCTTCATTACCAAAAGGCATTACAACAATTAAACTGTCGAATTTAAAAAATGGTAAATACAGCCTAGAACTTTATAAAACAGGCTATAAACAAAACGATATTTTTACAGCCTATGTCAACATAGGCAAGCCAACAAAACTGAATGCTACACAAATGAAAGAATTAGCTGCGGTTTCCCAAGATCTTGTATTTAAAAAGTGTAATGTAAAAGTGAAAAATGGACAATTTAGCTACGATGTCGCTTTGAATGAAAACGATATTTATTTCTTGAAACTCCTTAAAAAATAATCAAAATGATGAAATTCATTTCTCTTAGTACTAAGTTATTAAAAGCATTAATTATAGGCGTTTGCATACTTGTATTTCCAACAGTTGCGATTTCTCAAACAGAAAAATCAGTATCAACTATTTCAAATTTGCGTTGCGAATTTTTACAAACGCCCTTAGGGATTGATAAATTAAATCCAGCTTTAAGTTGGAATATCAATGATGATAGCCGTGGCGTGGTTCAAACTAGCTATAAAATATTAGTTGCAACATCCGAAAAATTGCTTGTTAACAACAAAGCAGATCTCTGGGACAGTGGCGAAATCAATTCTGATAAAAGCCAATTGCTTATTTATCAAGGAAAAACATTAAGCTCCCGAATGAGATGTTTTTGGAAAGTTGAAATAACCACTAAATCTGCCGACGGTACTGTAAAGAAAGTTTCCTCTAAACCAAGTTGGTGGGAAATGGGATTGTTGAATGCTACGGATTGGACTGCCAATTGGATACAATCTCCCGTTTGTCAGCCTGTTGCAAACAATGTAGTTTCGGATTGGATGAAAATGTCGCTTATTCCGCAAGAAGTGAATAATAATGTGATTATGAAGGACAAAAATTTGTGGGAACCTGCTCGACTGAAAGGGCGTGAAATATTAGGCACTATTCTTCCAGTACCTGCCTTCAGAACCGAGTTTCCAGTGAAAAAGAAAATCAAAAAAGCACGTCTTTACATCAGCGGCTTGGGTTTTCAAGAATCTTTTATCAACGGTGTTGCTGTAAGCAATAGAATGCACGACCCGAGTGTTACTTTTTACGATAAACGTGGCGGTTATGTTACCCACGATATTACTGCATTGATTAACAATGTAAAAAATGTTTTTACTGCAATTGTTGGCGGTGGTTGGTGGAACGAACCTGTTGTTTGGGGAGGCGGAAAAGTGTTTGGACTTCCGAGCGTAAAAGCGCAAATTGAGATTGAATATGCTGATGGAAAAAAAGAAATAATTGCCACAAATAAAAATTGGAAAACTGCTATTGGCCCTATGCTCAAAAGCCATTATTATGTTGGCGAAGTGTATGATGCTCGATTGGCAGCTGGTTGGTTAAATGGTAAAAGTACGACTATAAAATGGTCAAATGCAACTGTTGTAGGTGATTTAGTCCCAACATTAGTATCACAACTGATGGAGCCAGAGCGTGTCATTCAACGCATTAGACCAGTTTCGGTAACTCAGCCACGCCCAGGTATTTATGTGTACGACTTCGGACAAATATTGATGGGAACCGTAGAGTTGAACGTGAAAGCAAAAAGTGGAACAGAAATTACGATGCGTTCTGCAGAATGGACTTGGAAGCCTAAAAATCAAGGACCAAAATTTACTTCAAATCTTTTGTATTATGATAACACTGATTTGACAAAACGTACGGAGGGAATGATTATCGCAAGACCTCGTGGTCAATCCTATCTATCGGGTTCGTTCAGTTTAAAAGAAACAACAGCAAAATTATATGCGCAAGTAGGTGTGCCAACATTAACATACATTGCAAATGGAGATGTAAACGGAGAAAAATGGCGTCCATCCTTTACGAATCATGCATTTAGGTATATCGAAGTTCAAGGGCTTGAAAAAGCACCAACACTTGATTTGTTGACAGGTTTAGTTATTTCGAGCGATGAAGAAGTAATTGGAGAATTTAGTTCGGGCAACGAGCGTTTCAATAATTTTTGGGAAGCTGCAATGAATTCAACTCGCTTTATGACACACGGTATGACTTGGGATAATGGGCATGAGCGCCTTCAGTCGCAAGTGTATCATTCATGGTCAGCACCTTTTGCCTCTTATGTACTTTGGTATCCAAATATGTGGCGTAAAGTAATGGAAGATTTACGGTTGAGTGGTTCGTTTGATGCCGATAAACCTGAGTTTGGGATGGCGATTTACGGAACGAGACAAACAGATCTTTCGCCTCGAAACATGGTGACGCAATCAGTCAATATTGAGCTGCCAATGGTTTATCGTAACTATTACGGTGACTTGCGTGAAGTTGAAGCGCAATATCCTTATATGAAAGCATTTATAAAAGCATTTGTACCAAAAAATGACGGAGAAATTCTTCGTAATGCGATGATGGGAGCTTGGAACGACCACTTTTATTATGAAATGAGCAAAGATGGAAAATGGTCGCCAACTTGGGATCCAAAAAACATGATTTCCATTATGCTGTACGAATACACGCTGCAAACTGCAAGCATTGCCAAAGAATTAAATAAATTGGAAGATGCTAACTATTTTGAATTGTTGGCAAAAAAAATAAAAGAAAAAACCAATGAAAAATGGTACAATAAGGAAACGAAAACCTACGCAGGAGCTAAGATTGAAGGCTCGTTGGATGCCAATAATACAGCAGGCCAAGTTATAGGTGGCAGTATGGGTGCAAGTGTTGGCGATTCGGTTGACAACAGCACGGGCTGGCACGGAATGATGGCTATGGCTGTGGCAAAAGGTGTTGCGCCCGAAGAAGATGTTGCTGCGATTGTGGAAAATTGTATTTTAGACATGAAAAAACATTACAACAACCATCCTTCAACGGGTCATATTACGCATCAGATATTGTATGATGTGTTAGTAGATAATGGATTGATAGAAACCACTTATGATATGATGAATGCGACTGGATTTCCAAGTTTTACTTGGATGTTGCAATCGGGAAATAAGATCATTCCCGAAGGACCAACCGAACCCGAATATTTGCCCGCCAGATATTCTGCGTCTCAAAACGAAATGCAAGAGCCTGCACGCTGGTTTACCGTATCACTTTGTGGCATAAAGTTCGATAGCGAACAACCCGGATTTAAACATTTCTATTTGAAACCTCATTTTCCTGCTCGCTTGCCTTTTGCAAAACTCAAAACAGCTACTCTTTACGGTGAAGCTGAAAGTAGTTGGGTGCAAGAAGCTGGACACATTACGTGGACAGTGAAAATTCCTGCAAATAGTTCTGCAACGGCTACTTTTCCTGTAAAAAATGCTGAGCAAATTACAGAAGGTGGAAAATCAATAATAGCTTCGACAGGATGTAAAGTTCTTGGTACAAGCAAAGATGGCATTAACTGCGAATTAGGTTCAGGAATATATAGTTTTAAGTTTCCAGCACCTAAGAATCTGCCATCGCGATTGAGCGAGTGGAAATAGATAATTACAACAAATTCTTATTCTAAATAAATCACATTTTATATGAAAGCGATTCAATTGATTTTTTGTTTTAGTATTTTTCTTTTTATTGGAAACTTAAAAGCTCAAAACAATAAAGTCCAAAATGATTGGGAAAACCAAAAGGTTTTACAAATTGGCGCAGAGGAAACCAAAGCAACTTTTTATGCTTACCCTACCGCCGAAAAAGCGATGACTTACACCCGAAGTAATTCGCCTTGGTTTGTATTGTTGAATGGCGATTGGAAGTTCAATTTTGTGGAAAAACCAGCTGATCGGCCTCTTGAATTTTATAAAAAAGATTTCGACGATGCAGCATGGAAAACAATTACTGTGCCTTCCAATTGGGAAATGAAAGGTTACAGTTTGCCATTGTACACCAATGTAACCTATCCGTTCCCTAAAAATCCGCCTTATATTCCCAACGACGACAATCCTGTGGGTTCGTATCGTCGTACTTTCGAAATTCCTAACAGTTGGAAAGGTCGTGAAACTTTTCTTACTTTCGATGGGGTAAATTCAGCTTATTATGTTTGGGTAAATGGCGTGAAAGTTGGTTACAGTCAAGATAGTCGCATTTCGGCACATTTTAATATTTCAAAACTTGTTCGTCCAGGAAAAAATTTGGTGACCGTGGAAGTGTATCGTTGGTGCGATGGTTCGTATTTGGAGGATCAGGATTTTTGGCGGTTGAGTGGCATTTTTCGTGATGTTTATCTAACGTCGCGCGATAAGGCACACATTCGTGATTTTGCCATTACTACTGATTTGGACAATGATTACAAAAATGCTACTCTGGGCATTGATTTGAAACTGACCAATGTGCCAGCCAATTATTCGGTGGAGCTAAACTTGCTTGATGCCGATGGAAAGTCTGTTTTAAAGGATAAAATGTCAGTGATAACACCCAAAGCTTATTTTGCCCTTAATGCTCCACGCAAATGGAATGGAGAAGACCCTTATTTATATACTGCAATTCTTACTTTGAAAAACCAAAAAGGGAAAGTAATTGAAAGCATTCCGCAAAAAGTTGGTTTTAGAAAGATTGAAATAAAGAAAAATCTGTTTTTAGTAAACGGCGTTGCTGTAAAAATGAAAGGCGTGAATCGTCATGAATTTAATGCTGAAAATGGACAGGTAATTTCGAGAGAAAATATGCTGCATGATATCCAATTGATGAAGAAGTTTAATGTAAATGCCGTGCGTTGCGCTCATTACCCTGACGTGCCAGAATGGTATGACTTG
>JBBRHJ010000227.1:0-6267 GCA_038222885.1 Bacteroidales bacterium
TTTGGAGCAAATGATTTTTATGGCAAAATCGGTTGTAAGAGGGGTGAATAGAGCCATGGTAGTGGTAGATATGCCATTCGGAACCTATCAAGGGAATTCAAAAGAAGCTTTGGCATCGGCTATCAAAATTATGAAAGTAACACACTGCGATTGCTTAAAACTCGAAGGTGGCGAAGAAATACTTGAATCAGTTAAACGTATACTTAGTGCAGGAATTCCAATCATGGGTCACCTCGGATTAATGCCACAATCAATCAATAAATATGGTTCGTATGCAGTGAGGGCAAAGGAAGACGATGAAGCTGATAAATTAATTCGTGATGCTCATTTATTAGAAGAAGCTGGCTGTTTTGCCTTAGTTTTGGAGAAAATCCCTGCTAAATTAGCTGCCCAAGTTGCCCAAGAACTCACCATCCCTGTAATCGGAATTGGTGCAGGAGCCGATGTAGACGGACAAGTGCTGGTTTTGCACGATATGTTAGGATTAACACAGGACTTCTCTCCTCGTTTCTTACGTCGGTATGCTGATTTACAGGGAATTATGAATCATGCAATTGAACATTATGTTGCAGATGTAAAATCGGGCGATTTCCCCAATGAGATGGAACAGTATTGATACAGTTTCTCTTAATAGTTTTTTTTATCAACAAACTTTCAATTTTATGACTAAAATAATCTCCCCATCGATACTTTCTGCTGATTTTGGAAATTTACAAACTGTTTCTGAAATGATTAACCGTAGCGAAGCCGAATGGTTGCATTTCGATGTAATGGATGGTGTTTTTGTACCCAATATTTCATTCGGTTTTCCTGTGATGGAGGCTATGAAGAAACATTGCCATAAATTACTCGATGTACATATTATGATTGTTCATCCCGAAAAATATGTACAACGTTTTGCTCAGGCGGGTGCGGGTATGTTGACTTTTCACTACGAAGCTGCCGAAAATCCTCAGGAAGTGATTGATTTAATTCGGGCTGAAAGAATTAAAGTCGGAATCACCATAAATCCTGATATTCCTGTAAAAGTACTTGAACCATTTATCGAAAAAGTCGATATGGTACTCTTAATGAGTGTTTTTGCTGGATATGGTGGTCAGAAATTTATAGAAGAAACTTATGACCGCATTGATGAGTTGAAATTGATGATTGACCGAATCAATCCAACATGCTTGATAGAAATTGATGGTGGTGTGAATGCCGAAAATGCCTCAAGACTCTTTGCTCATGGAGCGAATGTACTTGTAGCTGGAAGTTCTGTTTTCAATGCTCCAAACCCTGAAGAAATGATTGTAAGATTGTTGAAAACCTAAGATAGACAAGTAAGAGCAAAGAGTAAAGAACAAAGAGTAAAGAGCAAAGAATCAAGATATTAGATATTAGACAATAAGCTATTTGAAAATCATTATCTGTTGAAAGATTTTGGTTTCATTTTCATTTAGCAATAATATATATCCTTTTGAAGTAATGGACTTAGTGCAACAAAACATATAATATTGTTACAAAAAAATATTAGGTTTTGAGTGTATGGGTTCTAATATTTGTTTTTAAAATTCTTTAATTTCAGTAGTTTAAGATATTTTATACCTCTTCATGTTTATAAATTTATAAACTTACAGCATGTCATTTCTACAACGAACACCCTTTTTTCGTTTGTTGTTACCTTTAATTGTAGGAATTGTTTTCTATCAATTAATGGACTATGATCTTGTGTATTTATATCCCTCACTCATTCTTTCGCTTGCATTAATTTTCTCGTCCAAATTCATTCAACAACCAAATAAACAGTTTAATTTACGGTGGTTGTTTGGTGTGGGTGTATTCTTCTTCATATTTAGCTTAGGTGTTTTTCTTGCAACGGAAAGAGAACAAAGTGCTAAATTTCAAAACATTAATGAGAAAGGAATTTTTCAAATTGAAATTTACGAAACTCCAGTTGTAAAAGAAAATTCTGTGCTTTGCAGAATAAAAACACAAGTCTTTTTCGATTCATTACAGCAACAGCAGACTACGCACGGCAAAGCTATTTTATACATTGCGAAAGATTCTAATTCGGTTCAGCTTGCATCGGGCGACCGGCTATTAATCGAAACTAATTTTCGGAAACCCGATGGCGTTGTTAATCCCGATGGATTTGATTATGCCGGATATCTGAAAAGGCAAAGCATTGGCGCAACTGCCTATATTGGTGCTGAAAGGTGGAAATTCCTTAGTAAAAACACTGATTTTTCTATTTTTCGCTTGGCAGGGAAATTACAGCAAAAACTTCTCGAAGTTTACCATCGTTTCGGAATTGAAGGAGATGAATTTGCGGTTTTGGCTGCTTTAACGTTGGGTAGCAAAGATGCGCTTCATCCTGAACTACGACAAAACTATACTACCAGTGGTGGAATGCATATTCTCGCAGTCAGTGGTTTGCATGTCGGTGTTATCTATATGGTTTTGAGCTTTTTATTCCGTTTTTTAGATCGTAAACCTAAATTGAGATTACTCAAAGCCACTTTAATCGTCATACTTTTATGGGGCTATGCTTTAATTACAGGTTTACCGCCATCAGTAATTCGTTCTACTCTGATGTTTTCGTTGGTTGCCATCGGGGCTGGTTTAGAACGTAAGTCACAGATATACAATACGATTTCATTCTCGGCTTTTGTCATGTTGCTCATCAATCCTGATTATTTATTCGATGTTGGGTTTCAGTTGAGTTATAGTGCGGTTATAAGTATAGTATATTTTCAGCCCAAAATTAAAAACTGGTTTGCCATTAAAAATAAGCCACTTAGATGGGCTTGGGAACTAACTGCTGTTTCATTGGCAGCACAAATTGGTACTGCAGCTTTTTCTGTCTATTATTTCCATCAATTTCCTAATTATTTTCTGATTACTAATTTTGTGGCTATCCCATTTGCCACTTTTATAATTTACGTAGCAGTTGCATTATTTGTAAGTTCTCCTGTTCCATATCTATCTGTTGCTGTGGCTTTTGTATTGAAATGTTTATTGATAGCATTGAATTATTCAATTGAATTTATACACAATTTGCCATTTTCATTAACTATTACCTCCATTAACTTTTGGCAAGTGATTCTTGTATTTTTAGCCATAATTCTTTTCACCGTTTATCTTAACAATAAGCAATTCAAGCCTTTATTCAGTGCTTTGATTCTGATTTTGATATTTTTTGGTTTGAATATTTATACTAAAATACAAACTTCACAAACAGACCGATTTATTGTTTTTTCGGATAATAAAAATACAAATATCAATATTGTTGAAGGGAATCATATTTATTATTTAAGTACGGATAGTACAAGTTTACAAAGAATTAGCGCAAATTTTTTATTGCAAAATAAAATGGAATTTATTGAAAATATTGAGACGACAATTTTATACAATGAAGGATTTATTGAGTTTAATGGGAAAAGGTTTTTGTTGCTTACCGATACAATTTTGAAAGGAAAATCAAGTACAGATATATTGAAAATAGACTATTTAATCATTGCTAACAAACTGAAACCTCGAATAGATCAATTGTTGACCTGTGTGATGCCTGCTGAGATAATCGTTGATAAAAGTATTTCGGAATGGTATACCGGAAACATTAGGAAAGTATGTGTAGAAAGGAATATTCGATTTTATTCGGTAGCCGAAAAGGGTGCATACATCCTCAATTTCAGCAAATAAAGTACTGCAGCATTCGTGCAGCAAAAGTCATATTTTTTTGCTACTTTTGCAGTCAAATAAAATTTATAATCGAATGATTTCAAAAGTTATTTCCGAAGAATCTATACATAAAGTACAAAAAGCAATTGATCAGGTTGAAAATATAATCATCGTGGTACATGTTGGCCCTGATGGCGATGCGATGGGATCTTCATTGGCTTTGTGGCATTATTTAATGACCATAGACAAAGTGCCAGTGGTGATTGTTCCTAGTGCATTCCCCAACTTTTTGGCGTGGATGCCCGGGGCTGAATGTGTACTTGTGTACGATGATTACAAAGAGAAATGCAATGAGTTAATTGCAAATACTGAATTGATTTTCACCTTGGATTTTAATGTGCCTAATCGCTTGGGTAAAATGGAGGCTGTGGTAATGAATTCACCTGCACCTAAAATTCTGATTGACCACCATTTACATCCTGGCAACTATGCAATAGCTACTATTTCGTATCCTGAAATTTCTTCTACCAGCGAATTGATTTTTAGACTTATTTGCCGGATGGGTGATTTTTCCAAAATAAACTTAGCTTGTGCTGAGTGCGTTTATACAGGAATGATGACTGATACTGGCGGTTTTACTTACAATTCAAATAAGCAAGAAATTTATACTATTATTTCTGAATTGATAAAAATTGGCGTAGATAAAGATGATATTTATCGCAAAGTTTTTAATAATTATTCGGCCGATAGAATGCGATTGATGGGTTATACGCTGTTCAGTAAAATGAGAATTTTTCCAGAATACAAAACAGCATTGATCACTGTTACTTTGAGAGAATTGCAGGAGTTCAACTACCAAATAGGCGATGTAGAAGGATTGGTAAACTTGCCGCTTTCCATTGATGGAGTAGTTTTCTCAGTGTTTATGCGTGAAGATACCGATAAAATAAAAATTTCGTTTCGCTCGCAGGGAACATTCCCAGCCAACAAAGTAGCTGCAGATTTATTCAATGGTGGCGGACATCTGAATGCTGCGGGTGGCGAAAGTTATGCAACCTTGGAAGAATCCGTGAATAAATTTGAATCTGCATTGGACGATTATAAAGATTTTTTGTAAAACTAAAAACTAAAATAAAACTATACTAAACACATGTAGTATACGTCTTTAAGTCCCCATCGGGGGATTTAGGGGGCAGATAAAACTAATCTAAATGAAATATATAATAATACTTGGCGACGGCATGGCTGATGAGCCTATCGCATCGCTTAATAACAAGACTTGTTTACAAGCTTCCAACAAACCCAGCATTGATAAAATTGCCGCATTGGGTCGTTGTGGATTGCTCGATACTATTCCTGAGGGTTTTGCTCCTGGGAGTGAAATTGCGAATATGAGCGTTTTAGGTTACGATGTTCCAAAGGTTTTCGAAGGACGTGGTTCTTTGGAGGCTGCGAGTATGGGCATTGATATCGAAGCGGGCGAAATTGCCATGCGATGCAATTTGATTTGTATTGAGAATGGAAAAATAAAAAATCATTCTGCTGGACATATAAGTAACGAAGAAGCCGAAGAATTAATTCTTTTTTTACAGAAAGAACTTGGAAATGAAGAGATTAATTTCTTTGCAGGTGTTTCGTATCGTCATTTATTGAAAATAAAAGGGGGAAATAAGCAGTTAAAATGTACTCCTCCACATGATGTTACTGGAACTGCATTTATAGATGTGATGATAAAACCCGAAACTGACGAAGCCAACTATACAGCTGAATTGTTGAATAAATTGATACTTCGTTCGCAAGAATTGCTTGAAAACCACCCTGTCAACTTGAAACGGGCAGCAGCTGGAAAAGATAAAGCGAATAGCATTTGGCCATGGTCGCCAGGCTATAAACCCGAAATGAAAACTTTGAATGAATTATACAATTTGAAAAGTGGTTCGGTAATTTCGGCAGTAGATTTGATTCGTGGAATTGGTGTATATGCTGGTTTAAAAGTGATTATAGTAGAGGGAATGACAGGACTTTACAATACCAATTACGAGGGTAAAGCTCAGGCTGCTATCGAAGCTTTGCGTACCGACGATTTTGTATATTTACATATTGAAGCAAGCGACGAGGCAGGCCACGAAGGTGATGTTGGTCTTAAGATTAAAACCATAGAGTATTTGGATTATCGAATTGTGAAACCAATTTTAGAAGAAGTTTCAACTTGGGATGAGCCAGTTACTATCGCAATTTTGCCCGATCATCCTACACCTTGTGCTCTAAAAACACATACCAATAAACCTGTTCCATTTATTATTTATCGACCAGGCGAAACTCCTGATGATGTGACTGAATATGATGAATTTGCTTGCGAAAAAGGAAGCTACGGATTGTTGAAAGGAATGGAATTTATGCAGACCTTTATTCAATAAGATTATCTATTAGAATAAAAAATATTTAAATACTCAACTCTTACTTAATTCGTTGGATTTAAGTTACTTATTATGAAATATTATAGTACCAATAAAAAAGTAAACGGAGCATCGCTCGAAGATGCTGTTGTGAAAGGTTTAGCCGAAGATAAGGGCTTATTTATGCCAGATCAGATTATAGAAATTC
>JBBRHJ010000228.1:0-6256 GCA_038222885.1 Bacteroidales bacterium
AAATTAGGTGGTTCGGTATTGGCACAAACCATGAATAAAATTGGTGATGAAGTGCCAACCGTTCAAGATGCCGAATATTTCAAGGCAGCTTTTGATAGTATTCAGGCAATGATAGCCAACAATTTAATTCTTGCCGGACATGATATCTCGGAAGGTGGAATGATTACTGCTTTACTTGAAATGTGTTTTGGAAATTCCAAAGGGGGTTTGAATGTAAACTTGGATTATATAGCCGAAAGTTCATTGGTAACTATTCTTTTTGCTGAAAACCCAGGCGTCTTGATTCAAGTGAAAGATAGAAAAGCTGTTGAGAAAATCCTGACTGACAATGGGGTTGGTTTTGCCCGTATTGCGACTCCAATAGCCGAAAGACGGTTGGAAGTCAATCTCAAAAAAGACGCTTATTCATTTTCCATCAATGATTTGCGTGATTTATGGTTTCGTACTTCTTATTTACTCGATCGCCGTCAGAGTGGTGAACAAAGTGCATTGGCTCGTTTTGAAAATTATAAAAATCAGGCACTCGAATATAATTTTCTACCAACTTTCAAAGGAAAATTCTCACAATTTGGTATTTCGCAAGATAGAAAACCAAGTGGAGTAAAAGCTGCCATAATCCGTGAAAAAGGAACCAATGGCGAACGAGAAATGGCTTACGCTCTATACCTTGCAGGTTTCGACGTGAAAGATGTGCACATGACTGACTTGGCATCAGGTAGGGAAACACTCGAAGATGTAAATATGATAGTTTTCTGTGGCGGTTTTTCTAATTCCGATGTATTAGGTTCGGCCAAAGGTTGGGCAGGAGCATTTCTGTATAACGAAAAGTCGAAACAAGTTTTGAAAAACTTTTACAAACGTACCGACACATTGAGTTTGGGTATTTGCAATGGCTGTCAATTAATGGTCGAATTGGGTGTTTTAACCCCCGACCATGACTTAAAACCAAAGATGTTACACAACGATTCTCATAAATTTGAGTCTGGTTTTGTAGGTTTGACTATTCCTGAAAACAATTCAGTAATGCTCAAATCATTGAGTGGAACAAAAATAGGAGTTTGGGTAGCTCATGGTGAAGGTAAATTTCAACTACCAAAGGCTGAAAATGTGTATAATATCATAGCCAAATATTCTTACGATGCATATCCTGCCAATCCAAATGGTTCGGATTATGCAACCGCAGGTATTTGCTCAGCAGATGGTCGACATTTAGCAATGATGCCTCATCCTGAACGAGCTATTTTCCCTTGGCAATGTGCTAATTATCCTGCTGAGCGTAAAAATACGGATCAAGTTACACCTTGGGTGGAAGCTTTTGTAAATGCAAGAGTTTGGGTGGAAGAAAATCTACCCCAAACCCCTAAATGGGCTTAAAGAGAGCAATTGCTCGCCAGTTACCGAACAACCGCTTTAAGCGGTTTGTCGGATAAGACTGACAAATTCTACTTAACAATATAGCATATTTAAACTCTTATTTCCTAATTATAAGCTAAGAAGAAATTACTTTCGGATAATATCTGTTTTTTTTTATTTTGATAAATTCTTCAATATGAAAAACTTGTCCTTGCTCTTGATTTTCTTATTATATTCATTTTCATTGTTTTCACAGACTTACGAAAAGCAATGCTTGAAAGTGATGTGCTACAATGTCGAGAATTATTTCGATTGTGTGGATGATTCATTAACAAGTGATGAAGAGTATTTACCCAATGGAATGAGGGCATGGAATAATGAAAAATATCAGAATAAACAAAACAGTATTTCAAAAGTAATTACTGCGGTTGGCGGTTGGGAAGCACCTGCATTAGTTGGTTTATGCGAAATTGAGAGCGAAAAAGGTCTAAGAGATTTAACCAAATACTCAGGACTTAAAAACCTCAAATACAAATACATACACTACGAATCGCCAGATGTTCGCGGTGTAGATGTTGCCTTACTTTATCAGCCGAATATTTTCCATCCCATTTACAGCGAACCCATTCAGATTAATTTTCCGAATTCAGCTAGTAAAACTCGTGATATACTTTATGTGAGAGGCAGAGTGCCATCGGGCGATACATTACAAATATTCGTTTGTCATTTTCCGTCTAGGTTAGGTGGTGAATTGGAGTCTGAAGAAAGAAGAGTTTTCGTGGCATCAGTTCTTCGCCATAAAGTAGACAGTATTTTTGAGTCAGATTCAAAAGCCAACATCATTATTATGGGAGATTTTAACGATTATCCCACGAATAATAGTATGCTGAAAACCTTAAAAGCACAACCGCCAAGTGAAGTTAGAAAAGATGGAGAGCTTTACAATCTAATGTATCCTATTCATGTTTCTGGCAAAGGCTCACATAAATTTGAAGGAGAATGGGGATCATTGGATCAAATAATTGTTTCAGGAAATTTATTAAATCCTACGAACAAATTATTTACTTTGTCAACGGATGCTCATGTTTTTGAGGCAGATTTCTTACTCGAAAACGATGAAAAATACCTTGGAAAGCAACCTGCCAGAACTTATGTAGGAATGAAATATAAAGGTGGATTTGCCGATCACTTGCCCGTTTACATCGATTTTTGGTATTGATACTTGGTACAAATTAAATCTAGATTAATTCATTGAGTTCTGCATCTTTGTTATTAAGGAATATATCGTTATGGAAATTTTCCAGTTTTCGTAAAAGGTAAGCCAAAGTGTTTTTCTCCCTCTCCGTTAAGTTTCCAGTTACAATTTTCGATACTTTTTGCATTTCGGGTAAAATCCCTATTACCTCTAATTTCCCCAATTCCGAAATTTTAATACGCATACTTCTTTTATCCACTTCATCTTCGTATTGCATTATTAGTCCCAGTCTTATCAATCGGTTTATAATTTCAGTTCCAGAAGTTTTTTCCATGACTTGTTTCTGAATCAGCTCTGTCTTTGTTAGACTCTTATATGTGAGCAGGGTAATTAAAAATGAAAATTCATCAGCAGTTTTTATTTTGCTTGTTTTGAGTGCTTTACGTATGTAGCCTTTTGCATACCTGAACATTAATACTATTAAAATTGAAATATCGGTAGCTGGTCCTTCTTGTGATTCGTTTATTTCATTATTTTCACCTCCTTGTAATTCAATGGTTTTGACATTAGTAGATTTGTGCATGCTATTTATAAAACCAATAAAATCGTTAATATTTAACTTTTTTTTGAGCTGTTCAGTCTCTTCTTCATATTGACTAATATATTCTATCAGTTCAATGATTATAGCTTTGGATTTCATATGATAATTTTTGTTTTATAAGTTGACTTTATGTATATTTGGAGCTGAATTCATAGCAAAATCTATATTTATGTTACTTTATAACAATACTTCTCTGCAGGATTCTTATTTTCATAGTAGTTTTAATTCTTTATAAACCATTGATTGTCAAGAATAATTCTTTATTTTTTTTAATACTTTAAAAAAAGTTGAAATGTTTTTGAACTTTTATGTACTATAATTGTATTATATAATACATTTCTGTACTACTTTGTTCATTTCAATATTAGAAAATGGAACTATTTAATCAAACTTCAGTAGCAATTTCGACGCAAGTAACCAAAAGTTACAGTAGCTCGTTTTTTTTATCAACTACATTACTAGAAAAGAATGTAAAGCAAGCAATACACGGAATTTATGGTTTCGTGAGGTTTGCCGACGAAATAGTGGATACTATGCACGATTATGACAAGCTATATCTCATCAATAAATTTGAAAAGGATATGCAAGAAGCTTTGGATCAAAAAATTAGTCTAAATCCAATTCTAAATTCTTTTCAACTAGCTGTAAATAAATACGATATTCCTTATAGTTATTTAGCTGCTTTTATGAAAAGTATGAAAATGGACATTGATAAAAAGAAATACAATACCCAAGCCGAAACGGAGGAATATGTTTATGGTTCGGCAAATGTAGTAGGTTTGATGTGTTTAAAGGTGTTTTGTTATAAACAAGATACGCTTTTCGAAGAACTGATAGAGCCTGCTTCGATGTTGGGTTCGGCCTTTCAGAAAGTGAATTTTTTACGCGATTTAAGAGCTGATGTAGAGGAACTTGATAGAAGTTACTTTCCTGATTTTAATAAGGATACATTCGATGAAGTAGCCAAGCAGAAATTGATTGATGAAATTGAAAATGAATTTAATATTGCACTCGTAGGTCTACGTCGATTGCCAGGAAGGTCAAGATTGGCAGTTTTAACAGCCTATACTTATTATCGCACACTTTTGAATAAAATAAAAAAAACAAATGCAGAAGAAATTCTACAAAAACGAATTCGGATTTCTAATACTCGTAAAATGACCCTTATGTGTAGAGCAGCCATTGAATACAAACTCAACTTGATTTAAAAAATATGGAAATAGAAAAAGTGATTTTAGTAGACGAAAACGACAACGAAATAGGCGTGATGGAAAAAATGGAAGCACACGAAAAGGCTGTTTTGCATCGGGCTATCTCAGTTTTTATTTTCAATAGTAAGGGTGAATGGCTTATCCATCAACGTACATTTGATAAATATCATTCCAAGGGTTTGTGGACCAATGCATCTTGCAGTCATCCTGCTCCGAGCGAAACATCATTGGAAGCAGCTCACCGAAGATTGGATCACGAAATGGGGTTGGCAGCCGAATTGGCTGAAATTTTTCATTTTACTTATATACAAGAACTTGAAAATGGGTTAACCGAGCACGAAATTGATCATGTGTTTTGGGGAATTAGCGACAATGTGCCTGAACCTCACCCAGAGGAAGTTATGAGTTATAAGTACATGAATTATAATGACATGAAGAATGAAGTAAATCAAAAACCTCATGAATATACGGCTTGGTTTAAGCTGATTTATGAACGTGTTGGAGGAATTATTAATAGTCAAACAACAGATTTTTCTGAAAAATAATTGAGTTATTATGTTTACTAAGTTTATAAAGGTTTTGAAGGATAATACGTTGAAAGTCAAACTATTTATAATGATTTTCTTCACAGTTGGGGTTGTAGCTATATATACTCCATACAGTTCTGCCTTCTTTGTTTCACTCACTCCTTTTGCGTTATTGTTAAGTTTTTTCTTCTTATTGGTTTTTCATAAAAAGTTTGATTTCAAACATTTATGGGTATTCCTGACTATTTTCATAGTGGGTTTTTTAGTGGAAATGATAGGGACGAATACTGGACTAATTTTTGGAAATTATAGGTATGGACCAACATTGGGGATTTCGCTTTGGAATACTCCGCTTATGATAGGTCTCAACTGGGTGATGGTGATTTATCTCACAGCGAGCATAATAAGCAAATTGAAATTATCGAAGCCTTTAACAGTATTAGCTGCTTCGCTATTAACAGTTGGATACGATCTGGTGCTTGAACAGATAGCACCCAAAATGATGATGTGGACTTGGGAAGGCGATATAATTCCGTTCAAAAATTATGTAGCTTGGTTTGTTTTGTCTCTGATATTTCATAGTTTAGTTCAATATTCGCATATCAAAACCAAAAATAAATTGGCATTGGTTATTTTTATAACACAATTGGTGTTTTTTGTACTTTTACTACTCAAATTGTAAAGATATACTTAACATTATGATTCGAGCCCGACACAATTTCTTCGTCTATAATTTCTTCAAAATTTACAATAAATTTAATATTCGGAACAACTTCAATGACGTAAAAGTCAATGGGAATGTAGATGTACATGATCATTCGGTATTGATAATCTCGAACCATGTTAGTTGGTGGGATGGATTTTGGGTGTTGCATTTGTGTATGAATGTGTTGTATAAGAAATTTCACTTTATGATGCTCGAAAATGAATTAAAGAAACGTCCACTTTTCAGTCTTTCGGGCGGTTTTTCTATTGCCAAAGGAGCTAAAAGCATTGTTGAAAGTTTAAATTATTCCAGCGAACTATTGAAAGATAAAAGCAATCTTGTACTAATGTTTCCGCAGGGGAAATTACATTCAATTTATCACAATGATTTCAAATTTGAAAAAGGAGTGGAACGTATCATTGAGAAATCGCCACAAAGTAAGTTGATTTTTATGGCCACTTTCATTGAGTATTTTGATCACCCTAAACCCGATTTATATATTTATTTAATTGAACAGAATGTAGACACTTTATTGAAAAACGATTTAGCAACTGCTTATTCAAGTTTTTTTAATCAATGTCTTGAAACGCATAAAAGTCTCGAATTATGATTTATATTGCCTACTTTGTGTTGGTTTTTGCCCTTATTCAATTGTTGGTAGCA
>JBBRHJ010000229.1:0-6189 GCA_038222885.1 Bacteroidales bacterium
GTTATTCGTACGAAAGCAACAACTGGCGGAGCGGATATTTATTCCGATGATATTATCTTGTACACCGATGCTAATACAACATCTGATGTAACAAAACCTACCATTGCAACAGATTTTACTATTGGAACAACTACTGCTTCATCTGTTGCTTTCAGTTGGACAAATGGTTCGGAAACTGCTACAACAGGCGGCACTGGTACCGATTCGCAAACTGGCATTCAAGCAACCCTGATTTTACGTACTACTAATTTATCAGCAGATGCTCCAGTTTTAAACGACCAAGCTGTTTATACCGTTACTGGTGGAACTGCTGGACCAAATATGATTGGTGATTGGAAAGTAATTTCTACAACTGTTGGTGCAGCTGAAACCAGCTATACCGATAATGATGCGGCACTTGTTTCAGGTACAAGCTATCAATATGCTGTAGTTCACAGAGATATGGCATACAATCATTCAGTAGCTCTTGTAGGTGCTGGTGCTACCGCAGCTGGTGCTGCTGCAAGCAAATTAGTGATTACTTTTATCTCACCTGCAATACCTCAAGTTGGCGGTACATTTAGTGTAACTGTTCAATCGCAATCCAATGTAGGTAATATTTCAAATGTCACTTCAGCCACTGAAATTTCTATCACCAAAGCTACAGGTGCGGGATTAGTTGGTGGTACTGTATCAGGATTAATTGCTAACGGTGAGAATACTGTAACCATTTCAGGTTTAACGTATGATACTGCTGAAACTGGTGTTAGCATCACAGCAAGTGCAACAAGTGGAATGACTTTAGATGCTGCTACAACTGGCCTTTTCAAAGTAGTTGAAGCTGTTCCAACAACTAAAACCTTGGATGTAGCATTGGTATCAAGCACACCTTCTACTATGAGCTTAAGTTGGACAAATGGAAGTGGTGCAGGACGTATAGTAGTAGCACGTTTATCGACTTCTGTTGCAGTTGCACCTACCCCAGGAGCTCTTTACGCAGCAAATTCTACAAACTTTACTGATGCTTCAAATGCAACTACTGGTACAGGGAATATTGTTATTTATAATGGTAATGGCACGGAACTTACAATAACAAGCTTAACTCCTGCTAATGCTTATGGAGTAGATGTTTATGAATATAGTAGCAATACTGAACTTGTTAATTACACATCAGCTTCAACCATAGGTAGAACTGTACTACTTGAATTAGAACCAACAGTACAAGCTTCAGCTATTGTGTTTTCGAATGTGACTGCAACCAGTATGACTATCAGTTGTACGGCTGGCGATGGTGCTAACCGAATTATAGTAGTAAAAGCAGGTAGCCCTGTGGATGCAAGTCCAGTTGATGGAGTTTACGCCAACAATCCTAACCCAAATACTGTTTTTGGAACAGGTCATGTGCTTGGCTCAGGCAATTACGTGGTATCGAGAGGTGGGAATACAGTTGACGTTACGGGTTTAACTGCGAATACAACTTACTATGTTTCTGTTTGGGAGTACAATGGTACACAAGCACCTACAAACTATTTACTGACTAATCCACCTACTGCAAGTCAAATAACTGATTTAGGTACAGGTTTAGCAAAAACGGTGGCTTCGTTCCATTGCATTGGCAAAACGAATAGCATTGAAATGAAAGGCTTGACAATTGGTGAAGAGTTAAACGTTTATACTGTTACAGGTGTTCGTATATTAAAACAAAAAATCAATTCAGCCGAAATGTCAGTATCTTCTGAGAGGGGAATATATTTGGTAAAAGTTGGTAATTCAGTACAAAAAGTAACAGTTAATTAAACTGAGAATATAATATAGGTAGTTTTGGTTTAAGAAGTGTTTTTAGTTAACAACAATAAGAAAAGATGAAGGAGATTTAGGTTGAATTCATCTTTTTTTTATAACATTAGCCCGAATAATCTAAAAAGAAATTTGAATTATAATATAGTGTGGGTTATCATTCTAATTTTAATATAAATAAGGTTTGTATTAGGGGTTGAAATCTTGCTACTAAGGTTAAAAAATGATGAAAAATAAGGTTTTCAAAATAAGTGTAATTAGCTGAAATACAAAAATATATTCTTTAAAAACCTTATTTTTAAAAAGTATCTTAGTAGAAAATTATACTCACACAATCTTTAGCTTATTAATTCCTAAGATAAATTCACCCACCCAAAAAAGGGCAGAAACAAAATAAACAATGGCAAAATCAATACAACAACAAATTCAATTATTATTCGACTCAATACAAGAGCTGATTCCTACTTACATGAATAACCCAGCAGATTTTGCTTCCTCAAAGGGAAATGTGGCAATTTGTGTAATTGATGAGAGTGGAAATGTACATGGTCGCATGTATGGACAAGATAAGCTAATCAGCCGACGAATTTATAATATTGCTTGGACAAAAGCCAGTCAAGTTTGGATTACGGGCATGAAAACTGGCGAATATGAACGTAGAGTGTTTAACGGCGAAATTGACGAAAGCATCTGTGGTATTGAAACTCCCGATTTGATAGGCTGGATCGGTGGTCAGCCCATTGAATTAAAAGATGGCACTAAACTGAGTGTGGGTTTCAGCGGATTTACTGGTGAATCTGATTTGGAAATAGTCGAAAAAGCTCTTGATGTAATGAATTCTATTTAATTTTTAGGAGTTAATTTTAGCTATGATGTTATTACATTTTAATTTTATTCATTCAAGGTTTAAAATAGAATTAATCGTTCTCAAAGAAACCTTTTTCTTATTTTTTTTCAACCTTAGTACAAAGTAGTCAATAATATAGCCCCGAACCTTATTAGCTTATTAAAAATAGAACTTAAGTAGTGAAATAAGGTAATAAGGTTAATGTCTTGACTATTTCCTAAGCTCCTAAGTTGAATATTTTAAATAAGGTTTTAAAATAACTTGGTTATTTAAATCGGGGCTTTTATTTATATATTGACGGACTGCTAATGTGTAAAGGTAGAAAAATAAGGAATTAAAAAGCAAAAAATATAATTTGATTGTATGAAAGTATGGTCTTAAAACCTTATTTTTGTAATTTAACCTTAGTACAAAACACTACCTACATAATCTTAATCTTATTGATTGTAAAAAAACATATACCCTTATAAAATAAGATACAAGCAAATTTTAATTATCATGATAAATTCAAACGAACAAAAACATACAATTGAAACTCTTTCTCCCCCCTCGGGGGTTGGGGGGATTTACAATTGGGCACTCTTAGGCTGTGGAAGTATTGCTGTAAAAATGGCGGAGGATTTAAAACGACTTCCCAATGCCAATTTATATGCAGTGGCTTCGCGCGACTTAAGCAAAGCGGAGCAATATGCTGCTGATTTCGGATTCGAGAAAGCTTATGGCAGCTACGAAGAAATGTTGGCGGACGAAAAGGTGGATATAGTATATATTTCTACGCCACATTCGCATCATTACCAGCATACTATCATGTCGCTCAATGCAAAAAAAGCGGTGTTGTGCGAAAAACCTTTCGCCATGAATTCTGTGCAAGTTGCAGCAATGATAGCTTGTGCCAAAGAGAATAATGTGTTTCTGATGGAAGCATTTTGGACGCGATTTTTACCTAATTTCAAAGCGGCATTAGCACTTGTACAATCAGGAGCGTTGGGCGAATTGAATTTTGTAAATGCCAATTTTGCGTTTACAGCCGATTTTATTCCCGAAGGTCGTTTCTTTAATCCTGCTTTGGGTGGTGGCTCCTTGCTCGATGTGGGCGTTTATACCATTTTCTTTTCGTTGGTAGCCCTCGGCAAACCTGTCGAAATTAAAACAATTGCCAATTTTGGATCAACTGGTGTAGAAGAATCTATTCTAATGACGTTCAGATATAAAGATAATAAATTAGCCAGTTTGATGTCCGGCATTAGCACTTATGCCACTTCGCATACTGAATATTGTTGCAGCAAAGGCTATGTACGTATCAATAAAGGAGCTTATTCGCCCACCACAGTTTCCGTTTGGAAGGAAGGCGATGTAACAGAGCATTTTTTAGATGTTCCAACTTTTGAAGGTCATGGCTACTTTTTTGAAGCTGCACACCTCATGGAATGTTTAGACAAAGGCTTGAAAGAAAGCGATATGCTGCCACATTCTTTCTCCACTGATTTGATGGAAGTTATGGATGCTGTCAGGGAAAGTGCTGGGATAGAATTTTAGAAAGAAGTTACGAGCAAAGTAGAATTTACAATTTAATATAAAAAAATAGAATGGAACGCGGATAAACGCTGATTTAGCGGATAAAAAAAACGGATGAAAATTCCGACGAGTCGGAATGATTCTGTATTACTCATTGTCTGATCAGTCATGCTTGCATGACTTAAATCTGTTTTAAAATCCGTAAAATATTATCTGTTTTTATCCGCTAAATCCGTTAGATCCGCGTTCCATTATTAATTAAAAAATGTTTTATAAGCTATTAAGAGGCTGATTATACAAAGATAATAAGGGCAGACTTCTTGGGAATTTGTTAGCTACTGAGGGGCTACGCATATAATAGATGAGTTTTTTTATTATGCTTCGATTTTTGTAGAATTTAAATAACAAATAAGTTTAATCATAGTATCTTAGTAACAGGCATCACGACAACATATCAACTTCCCTTATTCCCTTATTTTATCAGAATGAAATAAATCAAAGCTTTGTAACTTCGTAGTAACTAATATAATTTCATTCAAGAATTTTTTAAAATTATTCTTACTTGACTATAAGGGATATGCAGTTTTATTTTATAATATTATCCAAATAAATACCAACAAATCAACTAATTAAACTTTTCTCTATATTTATAATTTCTCTAAAAACAAACTACTCAGTATGAAACGAATCCTAAATTTTGTTATCCTATTATTGTTCATATCCTTGAATATGCAAGCAGGGAATCTGAAAAGCGATTACAAAAATCCTAAATTGCCTATCGAAAAACGAATAGACATTTTGCTTCCTCAAATGACCATAGAAGAGAAAGTAAATCAACTGATTAGCAACTTTCCTAAATATACAGATGCAGGAAATGATAGTTTTCAATTGGCCGAAGAATTTCAAACGCAGATAAAAGCCGGATTAGGCACTCTGCAATATGTTAATCGGCCGCTTACTGCTCAATATGATGCACGTTTATTGAACCAAATACAACGCCTTGCTATCGAAAATAGCCGATTGGGTATTCCAATGCTGTTCGAGACCGAGGCTTTACACGGTTTGGTGGCCAATGAAGCCACCAGTTTTCCGCAAGCATTGGCATTGGCTAATACTTGGAATCCTGAGTTGGTTCGGAAAGCATATACTCAAGCTGCACTCGAAGCTCGTTCACGTGGGTTACATTTGGCTTTCAGTCCCTTACTCGACTTGGCACGTGACCCACGCTGGGGACGAATGGACGAAACTTATGGTGAAGATGTTCATCTGGTGTGCGAAATAGGTATGGCGGCATTGAATGGACTTCAAGGTGGCGGTAAAATAGTAGGTGAAAATCATATTGTGTCAAGTCCAAAACATTTTGCTGGTTATGGGCAATGTGAGGGCGGACGAAATTTTGCTCCTACTATTCTCTCCGACCGACAATTTCGCGAAGAAATACTTGAGCCTTTCCGTTTGGGCGTTACCAAATGTCATATTTGGGGAGTAATGCCTTCGCACAGTGAGATTGAAGGAATTCCAGCCCATGGAAATGAAAGATTACTGACTGATATTTTGAGAAAAGAATGGGGTTTTAAAGGAATTGTTGTATCGGATTATAATGATATAGAACGACTTGATATTCTCCATCACATGGTAGCAACAAGGGCTGAAGCTGCACTTTTGGCTTTGAAATCTGGTGTTAATATCGATCAACCAGCGGGGTCGGCTTATGCTGTTTTGCCTGCAGCATTAAGAGCAAAACCTGAATATATTAAATATTTGGACCAACGTGTACGTGAATTATTGCGTGTGAAATTTATGTTGGGTTTATTCGAAAAACCTTATGCCGACGAACAATTTGCTAAATCGGTGGCAGCGAGTAGAACGCAAAATCAATTGGCACTTAAAACCGCCGAAGAAGCTATTATATTGTTGAAAAACAAAGATAATATTCTTCCACTCGATAAAAATAACTTGAAGAAAATAGCCTTAATTGGCCCCAATATCAAAACAACTATTTTAGGCGGTTACACACCAAAAACTGCAACAGCAATTTCCATATTCGATGG
>JBBRHJ010000230.1:0-6187 GCA_038222885.1 Bacteroidales bacterium
GCATATAAGTTCTTATGCTACTATGAGTGCACTTAATGTAGCTTATATGAATAATGGATTATTTCAGAATTTAACGCCACAAAATGTACTTGAAGAATATCAAAATCCATCGACTCGTTTAAATTCATTACGCTATCCAAAAACGGATTGGTTCGATATGTTCACAAAACCTTTTGCACCAACTCAACAGGCTAATATTAATATTTCAGGAGGGACGAAATTTGTAAAATACTTTGCCTCATTTGGTTATCTTCATGAAGGTGATTTTTTTAAAGGTTATAAAGAAGGTTTCGTTGATACACATTACAAAAACGACAAAATTAATTATCGAACCAATCTTGATTTTGCAATCACACCTACCACTGATATCTCTTTCAATATTGGAGGTGATATTCAAACTGTAAATCAGCACAGTGTTGTTCCATGGAAATTCTTGTATGGAAGTTCTCCTGCAAAGTATGCTCCTTTTTTTCCTGAATGGGTATTAGATGAAGTGCCTGATCCTGATTATCCTGATGCAAGTGGTATTAGGCATTCTAATAATTTGGGTGAGTATTTCTCAAATCCATATAATGTTTTTTACAGTGGTTCGTTTAACAAAAATCTTACTTCGAAGCTATTTACTGATATTCTATTTTCACAAAAACTTGATTTTATAACCCAAGGCTTGCTTTTCAAGGCTAAAGCTTCATTAAGTACCAGTTATCAAAACTTAGCATTAACTGCTGCTTACGATTTTCCAGAATACACTTTGAATTATGATAAAATAGGAGTGAAGGGTGTTAATCCATGGGTAAGAAACTTAGAAGGAAACGAAGTATATAAACAAGGACCACTTAATATCAATATTGGTGGTATGTCAGGAGGTTATTATACCAACTTATACTACGAATTTGCGACTCAATATAACCGTACATTCGGCAAGCACAGTGTTTCAGGGCTTGCATTAATTAACTACCAACAAAAAAACTCAGGTACCGAATTTGCCTATTACAACGCTGGTGTTGTGGGTAGGGTAACTTATGATTATGATAATAAGTATTTATTTGAAATGAATTTAGGGTATACCGGATCCGAACGTTTCGCACCTGAAAATAGGTTCGGTATTTTTCCTGCTATTGCAGCTGGTTGGTTAATTTCAGAAGAAAAATTCTTCAAATCAGCTTTTCCAGTAATTGATAAATTAAAGTTCAGGTATTCCGATGGATTGGTGGGTAGTGATAATGCCACCAGCCGTTGGTTGTACATTAGCAACTATTCCGAAAAAGGAGGATTTATTACCGAAGATAAGGCTGCCAACATTGTTTCACAATGGGAGCAAGCCCGAAAAAGAGATTTTGGACTCGAAATGGGAATCTTTAAAAATCAACTCCGATTTAGTTTCGATATTTATGATGAGTTTCGCGACCGTATGCTTTTAACTCCAAATTCTACTACTTTCTTTGTTGGAAACTCTTTCAAGGATTTGAACCTTGGTAGCATGAAAAAGCATGGTTTAGAAGTGGAAGCAGAGTTCAATAAAACCACAAAAAATAAATTTAATTATTTTATAAAGGGAAATTTCGGATTTAATGAAAGTAGAATCATTTTCAAAGATGATTTACCATATTCTGAAGATTATCAAAAAAATGCAGGAAAAGCCCTTGGTGCACAATTAGATGGCGTTCAATTAAATGGAAGTGAGTACTTTACTTCGGTTGATGATTTACATATCAATCCAACACCTGTTGCTATTACTGCAGCTAATGTGGGCGATTATCAATTTCTCGATTATAATGGCGACGGTGTAATAAACCTGAACGACAGACACCCAATTAAAGGAAATCTGTATCCGCCAATAACGTACGCACTGTCGGGTGGATTCTCCTATAGAGGTTTTGTATTTAATATGATGTTCCAAGGTAATTCAGGAAAATTTGTAGATTACAACTCAACTTTCGAAGCTGAATTCTTGAAAGGTAACTTGAGCATTCATCAATCGCAGTTAGATTATTGGTCGCCTACAAATCCTAATGCCAATCATGCTACACTTAACTATAACCTTACCGATGAGCCAAAATTGATATGGGCAACTGGTACAGCCGATGTGGGTGGATATAATTCTATGATAGAAGGACGTTTTTGGCGAAATGCGGATTATTTACGTTTGAAAGAAATTTATATGGGTTATAACATTAATTCTAAATCTATTAAAGATGCTACTGGAGTTTCAAATATTTTAGTTTATGCCTCTGGGAATAATGTATTAACATTTAGTAAACTTTTGGAAGGAGATCCTGAAAGAAAGGACTTTTTAATCGGTTTTTATCCTCAGATGATAACTTTTCAACTTGGTTTGAAATTTTCATTCTAATTATTAAAATAAAACAAAATGAATAAATATAAATCTATCTTTCTGATTTTTGTGTTTAGCATACTGATTTTTAGTTCGTGTTTAAACGAATACTTAGATATGTCGCCAGAATCAGGATTAACTGAAAATGAAGTTTTTTCTAAATACGAAAATGCTAAAAAATTCTTCGATTTTGTATATGCTGATAGTGAATCAGCTTCCATAAACACAGCTTTTAAGCTGCACTGGAGTTATAATACTCAGAAGTTTTCGTTGGAAGCATTAACTGATATGACAGATGCAGGGCGTTTAATGCAAAGCCAAGTATTTAAAGGGGGCAAAATGTATCCTTCAGCATTGCTACTTGATGCAAATCAAGGTGTTAAGAAATTTGGATTTTTCAATCCAATGTGGCGTGCCATACGTATTGCCAATATTACACTCGAAAAAATTAATCAAATTCAGAATGCAACACCACAAAATATAGATGACTTGAAAGCTCAGGCATTCTTTGTCAGAGGATTTTGTCACTTTGAAGTATTTAGGGGCTGGGGTCCAATGCCGCACATAACCAAATCACTTGGCCCCGACGATTTATGGGATATTCCACGACCTTCAGCTCATACTAGCTGTATGAGTGCTGTTCAAGATATGGATTCAGCTATTTTCTATTACAATAAAGCGCAAAAAATGAGACGTGATCCAGGACCAGGTGAACCAGGGCATCTCAATAATCCTGACCAACCCAGACCAAGCGGAATGTCTGCCATGGCTATCAAAGCACGAATTCTGCTGTATGCTGCAAGTCCGCTGAACAACGAACTTGGCGTAAAGGATTGGCAAAATGCTGCAAAGGTTAATTGGGAGGCCATACAAAAAGCTTTAGAATTAAAGTATGATTTATTAACCGCCCAAGAATATAAGAAAAATTTCACGGGTGCTAAATATTCCAACGAACAACTTTATGGATGGGATGCTGGTAGAAATTCTCATACTGCCACCAATCTTCAATGGCTGATACCTTGTGTGCTTAGAGGTGTAACTTCTGGTAATTCGGCTGATTGTCCTACACAAAACACGGTTGATAAATATGAAACAGCTTGGGGCGATCCGCTAAATACTCAAGCAGATAGAGATGCCGCAACAGCTCTCGGCCATTACAACGAACAGGATCCTTATGCCAACCGTGACCCACGTTTTGATTTCAGTATTCTTTACAATCAATCTGAGTTATTGGGTTGGACTAATGGGAAGGCTCAAATCTACATCGAAACTGTAAATGGTGTGGCAAAATACAGTGAATTGCTAAATCAAAATGCACAAGGAGTTACAGTTACTGGTTATTATCAGAAAAAACGCTGGGGAGGTGAAAATGTTAAAAATAAAGTTGTTACGCAGTACACTGATCCGATTATTCGATTGGGCGAACTGTATTTGAACTATGCCGAAGCTGCTAATGAAGCTTATGGTCCAAACACACCAGCTGTTCCGGGAGCTATGACGGCTGTGGAAGCAATAAATCTAATAAGAAATAGAATTGGTATGTTGCCTGTAAAAGCTGAATTCACAACTGACAAAGATGTGTTTCGGAAAAGAATTAAAAATGAAAGAAATATTGAACTTGCTTTTGAAGGTCACTATTATTACGATATCCGGCGTTGGAAAGATGCTCCTGAGATTTATTCAGGTTTATTAATAGGGATGGTAGTTGAAAAAGTTGATGTTAGCCCAACTTACCCAACAGGATTCAAATATACCCGAAGTCCATTGGACAGTAATCGTCAGACAAAATGGAGTGAGGCAATGTATTACTTCCCTTATAGTCAGGGTGATTATTTGAGAATGACGAATTTTGTAGCAGGCGATAAATGGTAATCTAATATAAAATAACTACTTATGATTTATTATAAAAAATTCAATACGATAAGATATATTTTTATTCTGTTGGTATTTATAGGCTTTACAGCAAATTTAATGGCTCAAAAAAAACGCCAGATAAATGAGATAGCCCAAGCCGTAGACCTAAAAGTTCAAGATGAAAATGGAATAATTCTAACCGATGTACAATTGGTTATTGGAGAGAGTGAAGCCTATATTCAACCTGATGAATCTGGTTTATTCAATTTTACTGCATTGCCGTCGGCTTCTGTAAAAATTTCAGCTAAAGGATATGAAACTCGCATATTAACTATAAAGACTATTGTTGGTAAAAGCACACTGACATTAAAGAAACCGAAACTTTTTGCAACATCGGATGATTTGATTTCATTGCCTTACCTAACTATCTCGAAACGTAGAGCCACTGGTGCTGATGTAGTAATTAAAGGCGAACAACTTGAAAAATATCAGGGTACAGACCTTCGAAATGCCTTCACAGGGCTGGCTTCCGGTCTTGATATTCGTGAAATAAATGGATCACCTGGCGTCAATGTGATGGAAAGGTATACTACAGGTGCCGAAAAAATTGATATTCAATTGAGAGGTCGTTCACCAATTTTTATTATTGATGGTATTCCAACAGAAATCACCGATATGCCTTTGGATCCAAGTGAAATAGAAGACGTAACAATCGTTAAAGACATTGTTTCGAAAGCAATGTATGGTCCTGCGGGAGCGGATGGAATTATATATATCAATACAAAACGCGGTAAATCCAACGAACGTAAAATTGATGTAAATTTTGAGAAAGGCGTGAGCTTTGTGGATAGAATGCCCACATGGACGAATGGTAGCGATTATGCCCGTTTGAATAATATCGCCAGAACAAATAGCGGTATGACGCCTTTGTATTCCGACGCAGCCATTTCCAACTATGAAGTGAATGATGGATACAATTTGTTCCAACCAAATAATGACTTCAGAAGTATGATGTTTAAAAATACGATGGATTATAATAGGGCAAATGTTTCTACATCGGGTGGTAACGAACAAATTCATTATTTCGGTTATTTGGGTTATAGTGGTGAAAGTGATTTGTATAAAATAGGGAGTGCTGCTAATTACAACCGATTGGTGAGTAGGGCAAACCTCGACATTAAAATTACCGATGACTTGAAAGTGAAATTCGGTATATATGGTGCTATTAGTCTTAATAATTCGCCAAACTATACTGATGGTAAAGCACTTCAAACATTCGACAACGCTTTTCAAGAAGCCAATACTACTCCACCCATTGAGTTTCCTGTTTACGCAAATAATAGTGCCGATTTAGAAAAGCCTTGGTATGGTGTTACGAGTAAGTTTGACTCTAACCCAATAGGTGGTTTGGTAGGAAAGGGTTTCTTCTTTGAAACTGGCCGAACAGGTGCTACCAATATTGCGTTCGATTACAATTTATCAAAATTGCTAAAAGGATTATCATCTGAGACTTATGTAGGGTTTAATGTTTTTAATCAGGTAAGGCTGGGCAAAGTAGAAAATTATGCAGCATACACGCTTAGAAACGACACAACCAAAGCTGGCTCCGATCCAATCTTATATCCTTCGGGCAGAGATACGACTATATATACCAAAGTACACGATGGGGTCGATCAGGCTGATTTAAATAAATTGACTGATTTCTATTATCAACGATTTGTAGTGTACGAAAAATTGAATCACGAAATGAATGTTGGCAAAATGAATATTCAAAATTCCTTGACTTATTCTGCCATAAAAGTATCCAGGGATGGTTTAGAGGAATCACAACGTCAACAAAATGGAATTTGGAGTGGACTATTCAATTATGATGATAAATATACACTTCATGCAGTAGTTAACGTAGCAGGAACTTATAGTTTTGTAAAAGAGAAAAGATTCAAAGCATTTCCTTCTTTGGGAGCCAGCTGGATAATTTCTGAAGAGCCATTTATGAAA
>JBBRHJ010000231.1:0-6171 GCA_038222885.1 Bacteroidales bacterium
TCAATTTTTGAATGATGTAACAGTCGATAAAGCTGGAAATGTATATGTTTCTGATATGTTCATATCTTCAATTTACAAGCTTGATAAAATGGGAAATTTCAGCGAATGGTTTACTTCGCCCGACATGGATAATCCGAATGGCTTGTTGGCCATTGGCAACGAAATTTACATTAGTGGTTGGGGAAAGTTCACTGACGGAAAATCAGGTTTAGCACCACAAGGTCGTTTTCAGAAAATCAACATTAAAACGAAGCAAATAACCACCATAACGCCCAACGTGCTTGGAAATTTGGATGGTGTTCAGGTTAACGACAAAAATAGTTTTATTGTATCGGACTGGAAAGGTGGAAAAGTATATAAAGTGGGTAAAAATGGCTCAACAGAAGAACTTCTTAAAGTAGAACAAGGTGTTGGTGATATTCTTTATCTACCCAAAAAAGGCATGTTGGTTTTACCAATGAAAAAGCAAAATCAGATTTTGTTTTACCAAGTTAAATAGAAATAGCGCATGAGACTAGGTTGGATTGGATTAGGAAATATGGGCACGCCAATGGCGATGAATCTGTTGAAAGCAGGTTTTGAGCTAACTGTCTGGAATAGAAATAAAGAGAAGGAAAATAGGTTAATTGAAGCTGGAGCTAATTCAGCCAAAAGTCCCAAAGAGCTAATGGTAAGCTGCGATGTCATTTTCACCATGCTTTCAGATGATGAGGCTGTAAATGAGATTTTCCATGGAGAGTTTGGTTTGCTTTCGGGTCATAATCCGGGCAAACTTATTATAGATATGAGTACGGTTTCTCCTCACACTTCCAGGGCTTTGAGTGAAAGTTGCAATAAGCAGAAGATTGATTTTTTGGAAGCACCCGTTTCTGGTAGTGTAAAGCCAGCAAAGGATGGAACTTTAATCATTCTGGTGGGTGGAACAGCAGAAAATTACAACAAAGCAAAACCGTTTTTTGATGTGCTTGGCAAACTTTCCATCCATGTAGGGGGAGCAGGAGTAGGGAGCTCAGCCAAGCTGGCTATTAATTATTTGCTTGGTTTAAATCTTCAAGGCTTGGCCGAAACTATTTTATTTGCTGAAAACAATGGGGTAAGCAAGGCAGATATGCTCACCATTGTGAACGAAGGTGCTTGTGGCAATGCAATCACAAAAATAAAGTCAGAGTCTATCTTAACCAATTCTTATCCAGCTGCTTTTGCGCTTAAACATTTAGTAAAAGATTTACGATTAGCAAAAGAAGCTGGATTAGCCACACCATTAATTGAACCACTATTCGACACATTCCAAAAAGCACAGAACTTGGGCTACGGCGAAGAGGATGTAATGGCAATTATAAAAGTGTTGTAAAAAATACACTTTTATGATAGGTGTTTAGAAAGAAATAATATGCTATAATCAAATAAAAATAAATAGAAGAATAGAACGCAGATAAACGCTGATTTGGCGGATGTAAAAACGGATACATATTCCAACAAGTTGGAATGATTTTGTATCACGTATTGTCTTATCAGTCATGCTTGCATGACTTAAATCCGTTTTTAAATTCGTCCAAATACTATCAGTTTTTTATCCGCTCAATCCGTTGAATCCGTGTTCTATTCCTTTTGAAAGATGCGACTTGAAATTCATACAATTACTTACTTAATTTGAAAAACGAAAAATGAAAAAAGTATATCTATCTATTCTCTTCTTGATTTTGGCTGTGTCAATATCGGCACAAATCAAACATGCTTTGCGCGACGAAAATGGTCGTAATGTAATTTATCGTGGATTTGTGGTAGTAACCAATGATGGTAATTTTACAAAAGACGATTATACAAGAATGGTTCGATTAGGTGCAAATTCTCAGGTTATTCGGTTGGAACTTGGAAAACTAAGTAGCTTCCCAGGTGCAAAATTAGATACTAATTATTTGCTAAAATTGGACAGTTTGGTTCAATTAGGGAAAAACTCAGACATGAAAACTGTTTTTAAAATGACAGTGTACGGCGTTACTAAATTTTCGTGGGAAGAGTTTTGGATGAACCAGAAAAACGAGCATGAAAAGTATATTGATGCGTGGAAGGTCGTTTGGGAAAGGTACAAAAATGATGCTTCGGTGCTTGGATACGACATTGTAAACGAGCCGAGAAAACTAACTATGAAGATATCGTACAGCGATTTAACTAATAATTACCTCATTCCTTTATACCAGAAAATAATTGATGAGAATAATAGGATAAACGATAAGAAACTGTGTCTTTGCCAATCGATTTTTATGAATAAAGGCGAAGGAATTAACGGAAATCAATACAGTGAGTTTACTTCTCCGATTAATAGAAAAAATATCCTTTTTGCGCCACATATTTATCAAGAGAATAAGGAATTGGTGCGAAATACAATGTTACGGTTCGACAAAGAATCTGCTATGTTGAATGCACCAATATTTATTGGCGAATGGGGTTTCCCTACTTTTGCCAAAACGGACTCGACAACCACAGGAAAGTTGGGACAGCTCAACTACATGGATTTTTACATGCGTACTGCTGAGTTATTCGATAGCTTAGGGGTGAACTCTATCAAAGCATGGTTTTCGGGGAATCCTCACATGCAACATTTCATGGCTGGTGGTCCGTCGACTTGGGCCATTTTTAGCGATAAAAATGCGATTGGAACGGTGGAACGCAAATACATTACCGACATTATTGCACGACCTTACCCACAAACGATAGCCGGAGATTTACAGTCCTTTAAGTTTGATTTTGCAACCCGCAGTCTCGATGTATTTATTAAAACAGACAATAGTAAAGGAGCATCACAGATTTTTATTGGAGCTAATAGGCATTACCCTGATGGTTTTTCGGTGGTGTGCAACGATAACTTTATTCTGAGTTATGATCCAATGAAAAATGTTGGTTTAGAAGTGTATAAGTTAGATTCAAATTGCAATCCAGCAGATTTTATTTGGGACAATAATAGTCAGAAATTGACAATTTTGAAGTGGCCGATTGATAAGGCTCAACTCCATTTGAAAATTGTACCAGGAATTAATAATAAATAGAAATTGATAGATTTTAATAAAACCAAGCCATTAATGGATTGATACTTGGACATATTCATTATTTCATTAATGTTACTTATTCATTTTTTTTAATGGAAAATATAAATAAATTTTATCTATTTTTTTTACTGATTACTTTGTCTACATCAATCAATGCTCAGGTTTTAGATAAATCGATGATATTGAATTCAATGACGAAGGTGAATGACTATTGGATCAGCCAAAATCCTGATTATGGAGATAATAGATGGTATAGTGCTGTTTATTATATGGGCAATATGGCAATGTACAAAACCAATCCAGATGCAAAATACCTTAACTATTCACTTGGCTGGGCAACAAAACATAATTGGGCATTGAATGGTAGTGCAACCACCACTTTTGCAGATAATCATGCTGCTGGACAAACTTATATTGACTTATATAATCTGGAAAATAAAGCCTATAGAATTGCTGGTATTCAAAAAAGTATCGACAATATGTTAACAATCACAGAAAGCACTAATTGGTATTGGATAGATGCCTTGTTTATGGCGATGCCAGCTTTCTCGAAACTAGGTGCATTGTACAAGAATGATTCTTATTTTGAAAAAATGCACGAGTTGTATTTAGATACGAAAAACACTAGAAAATTATACAATCAAGAAGTCGGTCTTTGGTATAGGGATGATAAATATATCCCTCCGTATAAGTCAAGCGGTGGTAAAGATAGTTTTTGGTCGAGGGGAAATGGTTGGGTTTATGGGGCTTTGACGAGGGTTCTTCAAGATTTGCCTCGTGATCATGCGAATAGAGCTGAATATATTCGTGTTTTCAAAGAAATGTCAACAGCTTTGTTGAGTTTACAAAGAAGCGATGGATTTTGGAATGTTAGCTTGGTAGATCCGACAGAGTTTGGTGGACCTGAAACAAGCGGAACTTCCTTGTTTACCTACGGTATGGCTTGGGGAATTAATAATGGGATATTAGAAGCGGCTATATATAAGCCAGTTGTGGAAAAAGCTTGGAATGGACTAGCGACAATAGCGGTGCAGGAGAATGGAAAATTGGGTTATGTTCAGGGCAGAGCCGACAGACCAAGTGCTGCAAAGTATGAATCTACTGCTGATTATGGCGTGGGAGCTTTTTTGTTGGCAGGCAGTGAAATGTATATTTTAGCGTCAAGCGAAATAAGTGCTGTTTCCAATATTTTTAATGAGAGCGATTTATCCATATTTCCTAATCCGAGTAGCAATGGACAATTTCAGCTGAGTCAGGAATTGAGTTGGGAGGTTTATTCTGCACAAGGTCTACTTGTAAAAAAGGGAAATGACAAAATGCTAGATCTTTCAAATCAATCGAAAGGAATTTTTTTTTTGAAAACAAATTTTTTGACTAAAAAGATGATGATTCAATAGCTAAGTTGATCTCATTTATATCTTAATATCAAGATATTAAAAGAATTATGAGAAAAATATGAGAATCATTATACAAAGGTTACAATCAGAATTTGAATTAGCAAGATTCTTTAATTACCCTTTAATTGGAAATAGAAACATGTTCAAACTAATAGTTTTAATGCTTAGCTTGACAAGCGTGTTAAATTCGGTATATGGATTGGAACATCCATCTGTATTTAACACCCAAGAGGAACTGAATTTGATAGCTTTTAGGGTTAACAATGAACCTCTATCACTTACCAAATTGGGTTGGGATGGAATGATGAAAACCGCTTACGCCAAGTTAGATTACGCTCATAAATCGTATGCAAATGTTGAGGTTGTACCAAGTGGAGGAAATGAGATGGAAGACCATTTTAGAGGCGATGCTCAATCGGCATATTCTCATGCTTTGCAATGGGTAGTTACTGGTAATCCTGCCAATAGAGATAAAGCCATAATAATTATGAACGACTGGGCAAAAACACTGAAAACCTTTACTTCCACGGGCTTCAAGATACAAATTCAGTTGGAATGTGCTTGGGCTTCACCAATTTGGATAGCAGCAGCTGATATTATTCGATACCATAATAATGGAGCTGCCAACTGGTCAACAGCTGATATTAATCAATTCGACAAATTCTTGGACTTACTTTATACTGAAGCGGAAAAGTCGGCCACCCGTGACACGAATTGGGGATCGTCAGCGACTTTAGCAATGCTTGCTACTGGGGCGTATCAAAACAATGAAACTCGATTTAATAATGGAGTAAATGCTTATAAAAATAATCTTACAAAAGTTAGTTCCAGCGACGGCAAGGTTCTTGAAGTATGTAGAGACACATGGCATCCTCAATACTGCTTAGTAACTTGGCAACAGACCTGCGAAATTGCTTGTAAAAATGGGATTGATTTGTATGATATTAAACTTGACGGACAAACGACCCCTCGATTAGTAGTTGTACTCGAGTATTTTTCTAAGCTTTTTTTGGGAAAAATTGCTGCTCCCTGTGCAAGTGACTGGACATACAACTATACAAATGAAAAGTTACGAAGAGAAGGTTATGAAACTGGTTTAAACCATTATGCCAATCGAAAAGGGTTGACATCTCAGATTGCAAATCTTGCAGAAGCAGTTGGCAAATCTCGCCCTGGACTGCTTGATGATCATTTTATAAGTTGGGGTTTATTGACTCATGGCGATATATCGAAAGCTAGCGGATTAAATTCTACAGACATTTTGTTGAATGACAGGGCTTTATTAGTATATCCAAATCCGAGTAACAATGGTCAATTTCAGTTAAGTCATGAATTGAGTTGGGAAGTTTATTCAGCACTTGGTTTACTATTAACAAGCGGAAATAGCAAATTACTGGATATTTCAAATCAATCGAAAGGACTTTATCTTTTGAAAACAAACAATTTGACCAAAAAGATAGTGGTTCAATAGCCGTGTTGACTTCGACTATTTTATGAACTGCTAATCAGGAAAGAAGATTGATTTTAAAAAACGGAGTTAACTTAAACTTATCAGATTAACAATAAAACAATCATTTATGAAAAAAATTATATTGTTTATTCTCTTTTGCTTTTTGTTTGGCATTATAGAACCCATAATTTCTCAAACTCCTTTTAATCGTGGCGTAAATCTGACCAACTGGTTTCAAACATCAAATTCTCATCAAATTCAGTTTTCAAAATATACAAAA
>JBBRHJ010000232.1:0-6163 GCA_038222885.1 Bacteroidales bacterium
GGGTCGATTAATTCTGCTCTTGTCTCGGTTTCGTTCATTTAATGCAACTTTTCAATAAATATTTTATTACGCTGTTTAGCTCTTTCAAGTAGGGTTGAGTATTTTATTACCTCTGTATAAATTGAACCATTACTTTTACCATCAAAACCAATTACTTTTGTTGATGGTCTAAACAAGTAATCGAATTGATAAGATACTTCATAACTGCTAACTGCACCTAATACATCTCTAGATTCTATACTTTCACCCAATAAATAACCATAGAACGTTGTAATCTGAAAATTATCATCAGAATAATTTCTGATTAAACCTGCGTATTTATCTATTTGTGTTAAGTGGTCTGAAACATTAACATCAGGCGCTTTGAATTCAATAATAATACATTTACCTTCTTCAGGGAAAAGCAAAACATCTGGCTTCTTTATCTTTCTGTTTTCACCAAGCGACCTTAAATACTTTTCCTCTTCAATTGTAAAATCGTCTTTGAATAGTTTATTACCGTCAATTTCAACTTGACTTAGAACAATATTTGAGTTACCTTTGAAATAAATAAAGTCCTCATTAATAATCCACAAGTCACTATTTTCAGGATTCTTGTCACCTTGCTGAAATAATAAATCATGAATTAATTCTTCATTCATTTCTCTTCCATATTGTTGAACTTCAAGTTTTTTGTCTAAAACTTTTGATAATAGATCTAAAACAAGTTTTCTTCTCGCAACATAATGTGTTAATGTCTTTTTATTTTGAAGTGGTATTGTTTTAACTAGCTTGTCAACTTCTTTCTTCAGTTCTTCCAAGTAGTTAGGAGAGGTAGTGTCAAGTTTGTTTAAATTATCAACTGAATCTTTTATTGAAGCATCTAATACAGCTGCTTTTTTTGCTTCTGCTTCATAGAATTTCTCCAAAATTTTACTTTCAGTATCGTTTATTGAAATATTGATTGAGTTGGCCGTTTCGTCATCAAGTAAAAACATTTCTTTGAGCTTTTCAAGTTGCTCAATATGTTCCTTTTTAACTTCTTCAATCTCAGGATACATCGTGTTTATCTTATTGTTAACACCATCCTGAATTTCTTCAAGCAATATTTCCTCATTGGTAAAAAGATTTCTGTTTTTTGTGAAATTTTCAATAGATGGGATATTCAATACTCCCCGCATATCAGTATCTCTATCATCAATGTATTCACTTGAAACTAAAAAGATGTATTTGTAACCCTTTACATGTTCGCCTTTAGGAATACTTTCAAGTTTTATTTCAGATTCTTCTACAATCTCTCCTTTTGAAACAAGTTTTAAATCATTGTTGTCAATTAAACTGCTTGGAATACGAAATGCATCAATTTTAAACTGTTTTAATTTATCAAGTTTTTCAATGGACTTACCATTGGATGCAATTTGTGAATATTGCAATTCAACTGATTCTGTTTTGTCAATGTTGGGAAAGTCTGTTGTTGTAATACTTGTTTCACCTTTAAGTTTACCTTGAATAAAAAACTGAATATCTATTTTTGGAATATTTGTGCGGTTGTGACAGAAATAATGAATATACCTTTTTTTCAATTGTTCTTTAAATTCCTTTTCGTCAAGCTTATTATAAACACCGCTATTCTCCAATAGACTGTTAAATGAAATTGAAGTTTTTGTTTCGCTATCATTAGTTTCTTTGCAATACCTGTGTAGGACAATTGAATTTTTATCAAGGAAAACCTTCTTTTTAGAAACAGCAAATTCCCTTTCAAAAAATTCACCATCTTGTTTAAATATACTCTTTACCGTGGTATTGTCGAAGTAATGTACATACTGAATTCTTCCTGAACCAAGATTCTTAAAACCCTTTGTAATGTCTCTGAATGTGTTGAATCGCTTAAATTGCTCATCATCAAAGCCGATTCCATTATCTGTTATTGAAAGACTTGCAAAATTGAAAGAGTCTAAAACGGTTGTTTCAGTTGCATTAATTATAATAGTTATTTCGCCTTTGTATGTTGGCTCGCTTTGTTGTTTAATTTTTATTGCTTCAAGTGAATTTGTGATTGCTTCAAAAATTGGTTGTAATGCTGTTCTTGATTTTGAGAAATTATGCAATACGCCTTTCCAATAAAGCGATTCGGGGACTATATATTGATTGTCTTCGTATTTCATAATTCAGCTTCTATTAATTCGTTTTCAAAGGCTCTTTTCATAATACCTACTTTTAATTCCTCTAAATATCCCATTTTATATTGATACTTTTCTTTAAGCAAATTAGTATTTCTTTCTAATGCTTCAAGTTGATAAACAATTTTATTTTGCTCCTCTATTGATTTCGGAAATGAAATAGAATATCCTTTTATCATGGGTATTGTTAATTGTGGGATTGCAGAACCGCTACTTGTAATAATTAAATTTTGGATAGAAAATTTCAAAAACTCAAGACTAATTATATCTGTTTTAGGAGTCAAAACTATTAAACGGACAATTGGGAAGAATGACTCATTTCTCAACACAGTATGCCCAGTTCCACTACCTCTTGCTGCAATTGTAATTGACGGTTCTGTTACTCTTGCAATATTTGTAAAACCATATAATCCATTATCCTTAACAGCATTTGCAATTATTGGTATTGGATTGTTTTTAGTTTTCACAATTGAAAAATTAACTTTTGGAGCATCACCTCCAGCAAATATCTCTTTACATACATTTGAAATTGGTGTTTTTCCTTCTGTCTCTTCTAATTTAATAAAAACTTGCTTTTTATTCGTTGTAAAAAGCTCCTTTGCATTTTCAATATTTTTTTGAAGATTGCTTTTAGCTTGATTAAGAGATGAAAGAGCCTCGTCTAATTCTGCAACCATTCTTCTTTGCTCGTCAATAGAAGGTTTTATTAAAGGACAAGCAAGAATATCATCTTTGCGTAAGTTGGTTTGATTTTCACCGTTGTTAAATGCCAAAAAATGTTCATGGCGGTTAAGCTGGTAATACAAATATTTTGTATCAAACTCTTTGCTGCGTATGCAACAAATACGCTGATTCAACGAATATTTGTCGTCTTTGTCAATTATATAACACTTGGCTAAAGCTTTTCCGTTTGGCACATCACTCATTACCATTACAATGTCACCTTTGAACAATGGAAACATTTGTTCTTTAGTCCGTTTTATTACTCTGCCTTCTTGTGAAATGAATTTTGAATTGACAACAATGTATTTTCCATCTACGTCAATATCTTTTTCATGTGCTTTGCCATTAAAAAACTGACAAGATTCTCCTAAAGTGGTTAGTTCTATTTGGCTCATGAAAACATCTCTTTTATTCCGTTCAAAATTTCGCTTGTTTCTTCATCAAGCGCTTCCATTTCAGCCAATATCTCATCCATTGAACGGAAAACTTGTTCAATTTTTCCGTTTGGATTTTTTACACTTAAGTCATAATTGTTGGTGCTTACTGTTGAAACATCTACTGTCCAAGATTTATCGCTGTCTGCAAGTGTTTTCTGTAAGGCTTTAAATTCAATTAAATCATCGTCATTCAATGGAGAAGTTTTTCCTAAGCTTCTGCCCGGCACACATTGATAATACCACGTTTTTTGTGTTGGTTCGCCTTTTGTAAAAAAAAGCACAACTGTTTTTACTCCTGCACCTAAGAATGTTCCTGCGGGCATATCCAAAATGGTGTGCAAATTACAACTCTCCAATAAATGTTTTCGCAAGGAAACAGAAGCATTATCGGCATTGCTCAAAAAAGTATTTTTAATAACAATTCCTGCTCGTCCGCCTGCTTTCAAACTTTTGATAAAATGCTGTAAGAATAAAGAAGCCGTTTCACCCGTTTTGATGTCAAAGTTTTGTTGTACTTCTTTTCTTTCCTTTCCGCCAAATGGTGGATTCGCAAGAATTACGTTGTAACGGTCTTTCTCTTGAATATCTCTTATGTTTTCGGTCAGCGTGTTGGTATGAATAATATTCGGGGCTTCAATACCGTGTAAAATCATATTCATTACACCAATGATGTATGCTAAATTCTTTTTTTCCTTTCCGTAAAATGTATTTTCCTGTAAGGTTTTAAGGTTGGTTGTGTTTCTCTCCATGCGGTCGTACATGTAAGCGTATGCTTCGCACAAGAAACCTGCACTTCCGCAAGCTGAATCATATATTTTTTCTCCAACCTGTGGATTTGTAACATCAATTATTGCACGAATCAATGGGCGTGGTGTATAATACTGACCGCCATTACGACCAGCATTCCCCATGTTTTTAATTTTGGTTTCGTACAAATGGCTAAGTTCGTGTTTATCTTTAGAACTGCCAAAAGGCAGTTCATCTGTCATTTCAATAATTTCACGAAGATTGTAGCCACTTTTTATTTTGTTGTTAAGTTCGCTAAAAATCTCACCGATTTTATATTCAATTGTCTTCGGATTTTCAGTTCTTTGTTTGAACCCAGCCAAGTATGGAAACAATTTATAATCTACAAACTTAACCAAGTCTGCGCCTGTCATAGTTTTGTGATGGTCAAGTGTTCCATCTGCTGTTTTTGGCATTGCCCAATTTGGCCAACGGAATTCTTCGTCAAGTATAAACTGATAATCTTTCCCTTTTAAAGCTTCTTCATCTGCTTTCTCTCTCTCCAATTCGTCAAGATAACGCAAGAACAAAACCCAAGAAGTTTGTTCGATATAATCCAGTTCACTGTCCGCTCCTGCGTCTTTGTATAGAATGTCATCTATATTTTTAAAAGTTTGTTCAAACATTTTTTATCTTTTAGTATTTTATTTTTTATTAGAATTGCAAATGTAGCTATTTAATCTGGTCTTAATTTATGCGCGTAAATTCTTTCCTTTTTTTTTAGATGCATGTTTGCTAACACCTATATAACCACCACTCAAATAAAATAACTGCCACACAGTGGCGTATACATCTGCCTAAGCAGTAATTCTAAACCTTGTTAGCATTTATTTCGCAAATATACATATTTATTTTCATAAAAGTTGTAGCATGAATAAGGTTCAGATTCTTATTTTCTGTTTATTTGGTTCGGTATATTTAACCACGCGATAGAATCGCGCGATAGCAGGGAGGTAGCAGTGCTGCGATTACTGCTTTCGCTCACGTCACACGCTGCCGCACGATTGTATCGTGTGGCAAACAATGATTTATATCAACACTAAATCCAATAGACCTTTTTCTTCTTCTCTAATCATTGGATTTTATGTTTACTTGCTTGGCTGAGGACCTGCCACACGATGCAATCGTGCGGTAGCGAGGGGAAAGTTTCGGTGAGACTGTAATTTACGTCATGGGGTTTGATAAAAACTAATTTACTTCTTCTGATTCTTTGACGACTTCCGTTTTTTTGATTATTACTACTTTTTTGATTTCCTCTGTTTTAGTTTCAGTCAGAACAAAGCGTTTGTAATACGAAATAATCAATGTGGTCATGGGCAGGGCAATAATAAGACCAACCATGCCCAATAATGAACCCCAAATGGAAAGCGAAAGAAGAATAATGGCAGGTCTTAGTCCTGTAACTTTTCCCATGATTCGTGGTGTCAGAAACAAATCTTCAGTGAGCTGAACGGCAATATATACAATGGCAATGCCCAGAATAACCGAACCAAAACTCTGCGCGTTTTCGAACGATTGAAGTAAACCCAAGATCAAAACCGGTAAAATAGTCACAATTTTCATATAAGGCACCATATTTAATATCCCGATAAGAACTCCCATCACGATAGCAAGAGGTAAGCCTATTATCAAAAATCCGATAGTAAAAAGAGTGCTAACGATTAGTGCAATCAAAGCCTGACCTCTAAAATATCGGTTCATACCGTTTTCTACATCGTGTATCAGTTCAGTTATTAATACTTTATATTTTGGAGGAATAAATTCAAAAAGAGCTGTCGATATTTTCTCATAATCGAGCAGAATGAAAATAAGATACAAAAATACGATAATCAGAACTAAAAATCCGAGTACAAAATTCAGTGAGCCGTTAATAAGATTCCATAATTCAGGTGCCAACTTTTTGAATCCATTCATTATATTTTCATCTTTCAATATGGTTTGAAGATTCAAATGTGAAAGATAAATTTGAATTTCATGCTGCCAGGCTATAGGTATAACGGAATTTAAATTTATAGTATGACTAAATGTTTCAATTAATTGAGAAAGTTTCTGAATTTC
>JBBRHJ010000233.1:0-6154 GCA_038222885.1 Bacteroidales bacterium
ACTGCTAAAAGTGGATATCCGCAGCCTCTACCGCCATGAACATATTGCACCTGAAACACTGATTAAAAGATTACATACTGTAACAGAAGAAAAAAACAGCCAACTGGATTTGTTTAGTGTAAACGAATTATTTGGCAATGCTTTGGATAAAGATGAAATAGACAAGGTTAGCGAATACTACCAACACCAGGACGGCTGGACAAACCGTTTGATACAAGGCGACAGCCATTTGGTAATGGCTAGTTTACTAGAACGGGAAGGGATGGCCGGACAAGTGCAAACCATTTATTTTGACCCTCCTTATGGAATTAAATATGGTGGTAACTGGCAAATAAAATTAAATATCCGTGATGTAAAAGACGGGAACGATGAAGCTCTATCAGGCGAGCCTGAACAGATAAAAGCGTTTAGAGATACCTGGGAATTGGGTATTCATTCTTATTTAACTTATCTACGTGACCGCTTATTGGTAGCCAAAGAATTATTGACTGAAAGTGGAAGTTGCTTTGTCCAGATTAGCGATGAAAATGTTCATTTAGTAAGAAGCTTGATGGATGAAGTTTTTGGAAGTGAGAATTTTATTAGTCTGATAAACATTAGAAAAACGGGTAATAAAGGAGAGTCTTATCTTGATTCAATATTTGATTATTTGGTTTGGTATGGAAAAGACAAAAACAAATTAAAATATAGAGAGCTCTTTAATGAAAAAGAATTTGGAGTAGGAAAAGGCAGTGGCGAACGATATGACCAAATTGAATTTCCAAATGGGGAAAAGAGATCAATTACAGCCGATGAATTTCGAAATACAAATCTAATTGCTAATGAAGTTAAAAAAGGAGCTAGAATTTATCGATTAACTTCTTTAATATCAGAAAGTTCAGGGGCAAGTACAACATTTGAAATAGACTTTAAAGGAAAGAAATATTTCAGGACAAATTGGAAAACCAATATAAAAGGAATACAAAATCTAATAAAGAAAAAAAGGGTCGCTTCAACTGGAAAATCTCTTAATTACATAAGATACCTAGATGACTTCCCTGCATTTCCTATAAGTAATTATTGGGATGACACTGGGATAAGTGACAAAATATATGTGGTTCAAACAGCTAGAAATATTATTCAACGCTGTCTACTAATGACAACAGACCCTGGCGATTTAGTGCTCGACCCAACCTGCGGAAGTGGAACCACAGCGTACGTTGCAGAGCAATGGGGCAGAAGATGGATAACCATTGATACCAGTAGGATTGCACTCAATATAGCCAAACAACGTTTAATGACAGCAGTGTTCCCTTACTACAATTTATATGATGAACAGGGTAGTGATATAAGGCAGGGTTTTAAATACAAAACAGTTCCACATATTACCTTAAAAAGTTTGGCCAACGATGAACCACCTTCCATCGAAACATTATATGACCAGCCGGAAATAGACAAAAAATTGCTACGGGTAAGTGGACCTTTCACTGTAGAAACTTTGCAAAATTTTGAACCCATCAGTGCAGAGGAATTAGATGATGAAGTAAGGGTAAACGAAGAAGAAGGGGCGTTTGAAGAAGTTATAAAACAACATCTTTTAAGTGCTGGTATTAAAAATGGCCGCAAAGACGAGATGGTTATTTTTCGGAGTGTAGAGTTATTGGCAAGTGAAGCCATCCATGCAGAAGGATTTTACCAAACTACAAAAGGAGAAGAGAAAGCATATTTTCATATTGGCCCAAAATTCGGAACAGTAAGTAAAAAGTTAGTAAGCGATGCAGTAAAAGAGTGCAGACAAAAAGGTGATGCCAATTGGTTGGTGATACTGGGCTTTAGTTTTGAAAGCGATATTGAAGGCAGCACACAAACCACCAGCATGGGCAATTTTGAAGTAACCAAATGCCGCATACACGATGACTTATTACAGGAAGGTTTAAAAAAGAAACCAGCTAAATCAGCAGCAAGTTTTGTAACCATTGGTGAGCCAGACATTGACCTAAACAAAAAAGGCAATGAAGTAACTGTTGAAATAAAAGGCTTAGACATATACGACCCCATTAAAGACGAAGTAAAAGCCCGGAACGTTTCAGACATTGCCTATTGGATGATAGATGAAGATTATGACGGCAGCAACTTTGTAGTAAAACAAGTTTTCTTTTGCGGTGGCGATAAAGATGAATTTGATAAATGGAAAAAGGGATTAGACAACCTTGCAAAAGATACCACTAAAAAGAAGGTGGAAAAGACTTTGAAGATAGAAATAGATGATGAAGCATTTGACCGTTTGTATGGCCATATCTCCCATCCTATAGAAATCAAAAAGAAAGGACAAAAAATTGCTGTTAGAATCATTTCTCAATTTGGGTAGGAATCAACAAAAGTGTTACATCTATAAACTATGAGCAAATCAGTAAACATAAAAGTAGCAAAGGACCATCTTGAAAGACTAACTAAAGCAAACGGTACAACCGCTTTAATGGAACTGATATGGAATAGTCTTGATGCTGATGCTAAAAATATATTCGTTAATGCAAAAACTGGTTCATTAGGCATTACACAAATTATAATTGAAGACGATGGCAACGGCATTAACTACAAGGAAGCAGAAGCAGTATTTGGTACACTTGGTGGCTCAGCAAAAAAGAATAAGAGAATAAGTCCAGGTGATAGAAAACTTCATGGTGAAGAAGGTAAGGGAAGGCTGAAAAGCCTTGCACTTGGTAGTTTGGTAAAATTCGAAAGTATTTTTAAAGACACCAGCTCATATAAATATTTTGACATTACTATTGATGCCAATAATATACAAGGTGCTGAAATTGGTGACCTAAAGTCATTGAAAAATGGAGCAAGTAAAACAGGCGTAAAGGTTTCTATTAATAATATTAATCAGGATTGTGCTTCTATAATTTTGTCCGATAAGATTATTCATGAAATAGAAGAAAAACTTGCAGTATATTATTTATCATACCCTGATTTTAATATAGCTATAAATAAAAAATCATTAGACTTTCAGAGATTTATTCAAAACAGATTTGAAGATACATTTAAGGTTAAAGCAGAAAATTCAGATAATGAGGTTTTATTTAAAATAAGAATTTTAGAATGGTCGATATCAAATGCACGAAATATTTTCCTTTGTAATAATGCGGGTATTTCCTATCAGGAAGTTCCACTAAGAATTAAAGCGCCTTCTTTCAATATATCAGTTTATTTACTTTCAGACTATATAGATGAATTGCAAAAGAATGGAAACATTGCTTTTGGTGAAAATGAACCTGTACTAAAATTTGCAATAGAAATAGCAAGGGACTTAGCAAGGAAATATGTACGAGACAGAATCCATGAGAACGCCAAAGATTTCATTGAAGAAGCAAAGAAAGAAGGTATTTATCCTTATCTGGGAAAACCTAAGTCTGAAGTTGAATCAGCACAGCGGAAAGTATTTGATATACTTGCTTTAAATATAAATGAATTTGTTCCAAAATTCTCTGAACAGGAAAGTGCAAATAAAAAATTAACTTTTAGTTTAGTCAAAGAAGCACTTGAATCTGATAGTAAGTCATTACGTAAAATAATTTCTGAAGCTATTAATTTGCCTAAAGCGAAACAAGATGAATTGGCTGAAATACTTGAAAGCACCTCTCTGGCTGATATTACTACAGCTATAAAAGAAGTGACCGATAGGTTAAGAGTACTATATGAATTAAAGCTTATAGTACTTGACCCAAAAACCAGGAAGAAAGTTTTAGAACGCAAACACCTTCATCAAATTGTAAAGCACAATACTTGGATTTTTAGTGACGATTATTCTTTAGGTGCAGAAGATGTCAATTTGAAAAATGTTCTAAAAAGTCATTTAAATTTATTAGGCCGTTCAGATTTTCAGGAAATATTAGATGAATCCGATAATCAGGAGCTAAACGATATACCAGATATATGTTTATTTAAACAATTTCCACGGGGTAAAGCAGGCCACTTTGAAAATTTAATTATCGAACTCAAACGTCCTTCAAAGCGTTCGGGTATAACGGAATTAGACCAAGTAAAGCGATACGCACAAGCAATTTCAAGCGATGGCCGTTTTGATTTTAAAAGGTGTGAATGGACTGTTGTACTACTTGTAACTGAAATGGATAAAACACTCGAATTTGAGTATGAACAGGAAGGGAAACCAATTGGTGAAATTATAAAAAAGAAGAATCTTACAGTTGTCGTTAAGAAATGGATTGATGTAATCAGTGACGCTGAGGCAAGATATCAGTATTTAAAAGAAAAGCTGAATTACTCGATAAGCCATGATGAAGAAGGTGTCAATTTGCTTAAAAGGCGATATGCAGAATATTTGCCAGAGGAGGTTTAATAGATAATTTATGGTATGCACATCAAAAAAAAGATTCTTGGTGTAACGATAACATTTAATAAACAAATTGAGAATTTAGAAAAATAAATTGAATTATAAAAGCTGTTTAATAAAAGAATATGCCTAAACTATCTAATCAAATTATAGGTTCTTTTGTTTTCCGACATGAAGGCGATGGTTGCCTAACTTCAAAATACCATCATGGGGATAGTATGGAATGCCCATTTACAGAGGCATGTAAATTAATTGGTTCAGCGAACCCCAATGATAGGTTTGCAGGAACTTTTCGTGCCGTTTGGTTAGAAGATAACAACGCACACATACCAGCAGAATTATTTATAGAACGTCATCCTGCTAATAATAATATCTATAGGTTATTCTGGAGTGATACAAATAATAATAACAGACTTATTTTTGAAGGTACAGGAATGTTATTTGACAATTTGTTAGTAGGTACTTATTGGGATTAATCTATTTAAAACAGTATAGTTATTCTTTCGTGGTATTAACTCCTCACTGTCACCAGTGTTCAACCAAAGGTTGGTCACTGGTGCCTTCCAAACACAGCGGTCTATGACAGCAGGATGGTGCAGCCTCCTCCTATGAGCGATAATTGCAAGTTTGAATGTGAAAAATTAATTGAAAATGAAAGACACTAATAAACAAACGCAATATTTCCGGGTAGCTCACGCAGCCTATGAAAATATAGTTAATAGAAAAATGGATTTTGAAGCAGTATGGAGTGCATCGGCCAAAGAACATATTAATAGTGCGGAGAGTAGGAAGAAGGGATGTCCCAAAAATACTTTTATCGGTCTGTGTGAGTCAGGTGACTTGAAAGAAATCAAAGCGATCAAACAAAGCGATGGCATTAATTACCAATATGCAAAATTTGCTATCGCAGAATGGAAGCAATACCCAACCATCACTAAAAGCGAAATGTGGAAGAGGATCGTAAACAAATTTGGTAAAGCCAAAGGACACCAGGGGCAACTAGATGTTGTTCAGGGTTTAGCGAAATACACTAAATAAGAACTGAAGTAATAAGCTTAAACTAAAAAATGGAAACATTAACAATATTAAACTTAAATAAATAAAAGAAGTGTCTCATTAGAAAAACAATGTTAGAAAATCAACAATACGATAAAAAATCTCTAAGCTTTTTAAAAGGCAAGCATACCGATTGGGATGAATTGGCAAAGGATTGTGTTTGCTTTGCCAACGCATCGGGTGGTAAAATATTAATAGGTATTGAAGATGATGAAATTAAAATACAGGGTACAATTATTAATTAATAATGACAGGGCAAGACTTAAATATTTTATTAAACGAACTATGTAGCCACCCACATGAGTTGCAATGGTTAGAGTTTAAAATGAATAAAGGCAGTATTTCCAATGAGCAAATTGGAGAATATATTAGTGCTATGAGTAATGGTGCTACACTTGCAAATAAACCCTTCGGTTATTTGGTATGGGGCGTAGAAGATGCAACCCAAATAATAAAAGGCACAAACTGTACTTTTTCTACTGCCAAACAAAGCAATCAGGATTTAGAACTATGGCTTAGAAATTTAATACATCCCAGGATTAACTTTGAAATATTCGAGTTTGATTCTAATGGCAAGCATATTGTGTTGATGCGTATTCCGGCAGCAAAAGGAGAGCCTGTTAACTTTCAGAAAAAACCATTTGTTAGAATTGGCAGCAATAAAACAGACCTTAGAAATTTTTCAAACTATGTAAGAATTATTTACAACTCACAGGAAGATTGGAGTGCAAAAATTATTGACAATGCTACCATCAACGATTTAGA
>JBBRHJ010000234.1:0-6144 GCA_038222885.1 Bacteroidales bacterium
TTGATCTGTCAGTGACTTTTTATTCTTTAATAAGAGTAGCATTTAAATATGTTTAACTATATTTGTGACGCGAAAAATATTGATTCTTGCTTTGCTTTTTTACAACAAAACACAAAAGAAGTGGGTGTTTTACAATAAATATACAGCTTATAAATTAAAACAATATCAGTTAATATACGAGTAAAAATTAGTATCTTTGGCGTTAAATTAATAGTTTACATTCAGAATGGCAAAAAAACAAATAAAAGAGAAAAACATTGAGGAAACCCTTTGGGAATCGGCGAATAAGTTGAGAGGAAGTGTAGAGCCGGCTGAATATAAACACGTAGTATTAGGACTGATTTTCCTAAAATTTGCCAGCGACAAGTTTGAAGAACACCGCAAAAACCTGATAGCCGAAGGAAAAGGAAAATACATTGAAATGCCCGATTTTTACAATATGAGCAATGTGTTTTTTCTGGATGAAGTTTCCCGATGGAGTTATATTATCAAAAACTCAAAACAGAACGATATTGCCCTCAAAATAGACACTGCACTACACAATATTGAGAAAAACAACAAAGCTTTGAAGGGAGCACTTCCCGACAATTATTTCTCTCGTTTGGGGTTGGACATTACCAAACTATCGTCCTTACTCGACACGATTAATGAAATTGACACGCTCAAAGACAAGGCACAAGACATTGTGGGGCGTGTGTACGAATATTTCCTTTCGAAATTTGCATTGGCAGAAGGAAAAGGGAAAGGCGAATTTTACACCCCAAAGACGATTGTAAACTTGATTGCCGAAATGATAGAGCCTTACAAAGGCATTATTTATGACCCTGCTTGCGGTTCGGGCGGAATGTTTGTGCAATCCATTAAGTTTATTGAAAGTCACCACGGAAACAAAAAAGAAATTTCCATTTACGGACAGGAATACACCAAAACGACTTACAAACTAGCAAAAATGAATCTTGCCATTCGGGGTATTTCGGCAAATCTGGGTGAGAAAGATGCCGACACTTTTGGCGACGATCAACACAAAGACCTGAAAGCTGATTACATAATGGCTAATCCGCCATTTAATCAGAAAGACTGGCGTGGTGAAAACGAATTGATTGACGACCCACGCTGGCGTGGGTATGATGTGCCACCAAAGAGCAATGCCAATTATGGTTGGATTCTGAATATGGTATCTAAACTCTCAGAAAACGGTGTGGCTGGTTTTATTCTGGCAAACGGTGCGTTGAGTGGCGGTGGCGAGGAGTATAAAATACGCCGTAAGCTGATTGAAAATAATTTGGTGGAAGCCATTATCATTATTCCACGCGACACATTTTACACCACCGATATAAGTGTAACACTTTGGATTCTGAATAAAAACAAGCAAGCAAGAACCGTTGAAATAAACGGAAAACAAAAGAACTACCGCAATAGGGATAAAGAAATCCTGTTTGTGGATTTACGCCGTTGGGGAACAGAATACGAAAAACAGTTTATCGAGATTCTGCCCGAAGACATTAGCAAAGTTGCCGAAAACTTTCACCATTGGCAACAAGCCGACTACAAAACAACTTACAAAAATGTGCCTGAGTACTGCTATTCTGCTAGTTTTGAAGAATTGCAAGCCAACGATTTTTCGTTAGTTCCCAGCAAGTATATAGAATTTATTGACCGTGATAGCGAAATAGACTTCAACACCGAAATGAAACGCATTCAAAAGGACTTTAAAACCCTTTTGAAAGACGAAAAAAAATCGCAAGACCAATTGATTAATGCTTTTAAAACGTTGGGATATGACATATTGGAATGACGAATTACGATTTACGAATAAATTAATGTAGATGGAAAATAGGGATTTGAAAGACAGAACAAAGAAAATCGCTGTTCGTATTGTTGAGTTTACTGATACTTTGCCAAATAACAAAACTAAATTTAATGTCATTTCAAAACAATTAATTCGTTGTTCTACGTCCGTTGCTGCAAATTATCGGGCTGCTTGTAGAGGAAAATCAAAAGCAGATTTTATTGCAAAGCTAGGAATTGTTGAAGAAGAGGCTGATGAGACTTTGTTTTGGCTGGAATTTATTGTAGAATTGGATAAAAGTTACAGGGATTCTATTGTTCCACTTTACAAAGAAATGAATGAAGTGCTAGCAATTATTGTTGCAAGCAAGAAAACGGCACGAAAAAACAATGTCAAATGACAAATGCATTCGACAATCGACATTCAATAAATCGAAAATTTATGTATAAACCACCATTTAGCATTAGCGCAAAGTCCATCAATTTGATTGCTGAGATTTCGGCACAAATTGAACGATATGCTATCCGAATGGAACAGCAAGATGGACTATTGCTGCGTAAAATTAACCGTGTAAAGACTATTCATGGTTCATTAGCTATCGAAGGAAATAAGTTGTCGGAAAGTATGATTACCGAAATTCTTGAAGGTAAACATGTAGTTGCACCTTTGCGGGAAATTCAAGAAGTGAGAAATGCAATTAAAACCTATGATGCATTCTCCACATTGAATCCGTACAAAGTAAAAGACTTGCTTAAAGCTCACGAATTGATGATGGAAGCGTTGATTGACAATGCCGGACGTTTCCGAAGTGGTGGTGTGGGTGTATTTGCTGGAACGCAAGCTGTACACATTGCCCCACCTGCCGACCGTGTTCCGTATTTGATAAACGATTTGTTTGAATGGCTCAAAACCTCTGACGATCATTTGTTGATTAAAAGTTGTGTTTTCCATTATGAGTTTGAATTTATTCATCCGTTTATTGATGGCAACGGACGTATTGGAAGGCTGTGGCAATCACTTATTCTCACTAAATTGCACCCGATTTTTGAACATTTACCAGTAGAAAATATCGTTTTTCAGAACCAACAACAATACTACGATGCCATAAGCCAAAGCAGTATTGCAACCGATAGCGGTATTTTTATTGAGTTTATGCTTCAGGAAATACTTACAACACTCAAAAGCAGACAGGGAAAACTATTAGAGAAAACAAATGATGGTGGTGTAAATGGGGCAGTAAGGGAGGTAGTAAATGGGGTAGTAAAACCTGTTTACGATTTTATAACTCAGAACCAAGGATGCCGTAAACCGCTGATAGCCGAAAAAACAAATATACCTATTAAAACGGTGGAAAAACACATTGCCAAACTACAGGAAATGAATAAAATAAAGTTTGTAGGTGCGCCAAAATCGGGTGGTTATTATTTAAAAACGGAAGAATGAAAGATAACTTAAAACGCATTGGCGATTATATACACTTGGTGGATAAACGAAACAAAGATTTGGCGGTAGCTAATTTGCTTGGGATAAATATTACCAAGAATTTTATGCCTTCGGTAGCCAATACTTCTGAAACCGATTTATCCAAATACAAAATCATACAGTCTGGGCAGTTTGCTTATAGTGCAATGCAAGTGGGCAGAGATGAGACTGTCCGTCTTGCGCTGTATGCAGAAGAACAACCAGCCATAATTTCACCGGCGTATTTGGTAATTGAAGTAAATGATAAAGATGAGCTATTGCCCGAATATATGATGATGTGGTTTCAACGACCTGAATCTGACCGTTATGGTTGGTTTATTAGCGACAGCACAGTAAGAGCCAGTTTAGATTGGGATCGTTTGTGTGAAATAAGAATGCCAATCCCCGACATTGACGAGCAACGGAAATACGTGGCACTTTACAATGGGTTGCTTACCAACCAAAAAACATACGAAAATAGCCTGACGGATTTACAATTGATATGCGACACTTACATCGAAAATCTGATAAAAACCGAAGAACCAAAAGTACTTGGGGAATATATTGAGCAATCGGATGAAAGAAATAATGATTTGATAATTGACAATCTTGTTGGAATTAGCGTCAACAAGGTTTTTATGGAAACTCGGTCGCAAAAAGATAGACTTGATTTGTCAAATTATAAAGTAGTTCGTCCATGAGAATTTGGGTATGTTTCAGTTACTTCAAGAAACGGAGGAAAAATATCAATTGCACTTTTGGATGATGAATCAGGATTAGTATCAAGTACATACACTGTTTTTCGTGTAATAAATTCAACTGAAATTCTTCCAGAGTATTTAATGCTTTGGTTTCGTCGTCCTGAATTTGACCGTTATGCACGTTTTCATTCGTGGGGAAGTGCTCGTGAAACCTTTAATTGGGATGATATGTGCAATGTAAAATTACCCATTCCCGATATAAAAGTACAGGAAGCCATTGTAACTATTTATCATGCCTTGGAAACTCGTAAACGGATAAATGAACAATTGAAAAATACGATTAAACCATTGTGTCCGGTGCTTATGAGAGGGGTAGTGGAGAATATGAATAACCTTATAAAAACAAACTAATTATGAAATATAAATACCAGCTGATTTTATTAGGTGAAAATCTTGAGTTATTTAAAAAACTTCAACTTGAATTATCTAGAAGATTTGATGAATTAAAATTAATACAAGAATTACTCAAAATAATAACCAAAGAAAACATTGTGGAGTATACAGGTGCTCAACCTGCATACGTGATTTATTCTGGTCATAAAGACAATTTAGATCCTAAAACGAAGGATATATTAGAAAAACAAAAACTCGATTCTAATATTATACTGCCAATTTTTTTTGAAGATTTTAACAAGGAGATTCCAGAAGTTATTAGTAATCTAAATGGGTTAAAGTTCCAAGATAATATATCTAAAATATGCAACTTAATTTTAGAAGGATTTGAGTTACTAAGAAAAAATAGAAAAATATTCATTTCTTACAAAAGAAGCGAATCTAGCAACATTGCAATTCAATTATATGAGGCTTTAGAAGCGAATAATTTTGATGTATTCTTGGATACACATTCAGTTGATAAAGGCGAAAACTTTCAGGAAGAACTTTGGCATAGAATGACAGATTGCGATGTTATATTAATGTTAAACACAAAAGAATTTCTCAAAAGTGAATGGTGTGAAAAAGAATTAGAAAAGGCACATATTAAAAGAATTGGTATTGTTCACCTAATATGGCCTGATTGTGATTTTGAAAAATTTGCTCAATTAGCTGAATCAATGAGACTAAAAAATAGTGATTTTGACAAACCATTATTTTCTGACTTAACTAAGGGACGATTAATACAGCATATAATTAAAGAAGTTATAAATCTTGTTGAAGCTGTAAGAGCAAGGAATTTGGCTTCACGTCAAGATGCTATAATTACTGAATTTACTCAAGCTGGTCATAACAATAAAATTGAGTTGAATTTACAGTTTAGCAGATATTTAACTCAAGAATTACCCACTGGAAAAAGAATTGTATATATACCTACAATTGGAATACCACAGTCTATAAACTGCCAAAATTCGCAAAGATTAATTCAGAAAATTGAGAATAGAGAAGTTGAATCAATCCACCTAATATATGATGATATGTCAATTAGGAATTATTGGCTAGACCACTTAGAATGGCTAAATAAAAGATTAGAAATTCAAACAATAAAAAAACAAGAGTTTAATACTTGGTTTAAAAGATTTTAAAGTTATGAAGAATATTTTTCTTTCTGCAAGCATTCCATTGCCTGAACGGCATCCCAAATACTATGAAACGGCTGATATAATTGCTATCAGAGATGCTGTTATAGCAATAGCCAGCATAGCTTTGACAGAACATAGAATTATATGGGGTGGACATCCGTCAATCACTCCATTAATTTATTACGTAATTGAAAGAATGCTAATCAACAAACTAAAAAGAGATGATTGGGAATTACCATTGAGTGAAGATGAAAAAAACTTGATTGAGATTCAACTTAAAGGTGAGATTCAGAATCACGTAATCCTATATCAATCATTATTTTTTAAAGATGATTTTCCACCTGAAAATGACAGGTTTCAAAATGTAGTTTTGACTGAAAATGTCGGAGATGTTCATTCGAGTATTCAACATATGAGAAAGAGAATGTTTTCTGAGAATAAATTTTCTGCCGCAGTTTTTTTGGGAGGAATGGACGGAATTGAAGTTGAATACAAAATGTTTAAAGAGTATCATCCTGATGCTTTGCTTTTACCAATTGCAAGCACAGGAGCTGCAACAAAAATTGTTTACGATACTCTCTTACCAGATGAGTTAAAAAACGAGAGATTCTTAAAGGAC
>JBBRHJ010000235.1:0-6131 GCA_038222885.1 Bacteroidales bacterium
TTAGAGAAAAACCTAATTTTTGGATACAGGGTTTGTGGTTTTTTATCGATATAGCAACTGGTGCTACCAGATATTATGAAGATATTGCTATTAATGAATAATTGCCATTTTTTTAGTAAAAGTAAAATGCAATTGACCCCCTACCCCCCCCGCTGGCGCAAGTTTGTAACTTGTGCCTTGCTTTGAAAAAGCAAAATATTCCATTCAGTTTTGCTCTACCGAGCAACACACCGATTACAAATCGGCGCGAGCGGGTGCTTAGTTTTCTTTTATATTGCCTCCTCTACAATTTTAATTTCTTCCTCAGTTAAGTCGTATAAAGCATAAACTATTTGATCAATTTCTTTATCGGCATTTTCGATTTCGGATTGTAGAGTTTTTGTTTTTTCTTTTTGCTGATTGAAATACGCCATCCATTCAATTTCTTCTGATAAACTAAGTTTAATCTTTGCTTTATTAAGTTCTTTTATGAAATCATTGAATTCTATTTTGTGCCAATTTTGGAGCTTACTGCTAATTTTATCAATTTGATATTTGGATTGTAAGTAATTAATTAGATTAGAATTATGGTCTTGAATCTCTTTTGATTTTTGAAGAATGGAATTAACTTTATTGTCAATATCAAGCGCAATTGCATTTCTGCCATTTAATTTTGGAATTTTCAATGTTTTCCAATCTTCAGGATAAATGTGGATATTACTCCTTCTGTTTGTATTCAATTCATAACGAATAATTGATGAATTAACGATAGCTAATAAAAAGTTGTAAGAATAAAAAGCTGATATTTTTTCAAATTCAGCCCGTTCCTCTTCAGTTCCATAAGCTTTATTCAAACTATTATTGTTGACATTTTGCAAATCAATCCACCGTTTAAAACCAATTGCACTCTCGTTAAAATATCCATTATTTTCATCTAAAAATGTTCTGGGCAAATACCCAGGACTTCTCATTGTTACCAACTTCGGCGTTCCTTCAAACATTTCTGAAAAGCCTTTTCTGCTCCATTTTGAAGGGGAACGTTCAGTACCGTATTCAATCCACCTTTGTCTTGATAAAATCCATTTCTCTATATCTTTACCTTCAAAATAAAGTTTTTGGTGCGTATCATATCTAATTTCAGATAGCAAATCGCCAACTATAAATTCTCCTTGAAATTTCTTTTCATCACTATTTCCAACAATTCCTTTTGTAGAATAGCAAATATGATTGAGGAAATAGTATTCTTGAAAATTATCAAGAGAACTCTGTTTTGAGTCAATTCTCATGCTTTCAGGGTATGATTCAAAGATTTCATCGATGAATGTATTATTCTCGAATTGAGTTCTCTTTGTGTAATTGGTTGAAACCATTTTCTGAAAGTTTACAATTACGCTTTTGACACCTACATTCTGAAAAACTATAATATCAGGAAAGTAGTCAATTTGATATAAGTAACGATTTGATTTTGACCATTCCAAGCTTTTGGTGGCATATTCAGCATGACAATAGGCATCTGGTATAATTAAAGAAACTTTTCCTTTCGTTTTAGTCAGTTTAATGGATTGCTCAATAAACGGAATATATAAATCCCATTTTCCAGCCAAAGTTTCAAATTGATTTGATTTGACAAGATATTCTCTAAAATCTAAAGTATTTCCTGGACTATCAGCTCTTACATAAGGTGGATTCCCAATTACTACATCAAAACCACCTTTAGCAAATATTTCTGGAAATTCGTTTTTCCAATTAAATGCTTTTTCACCTGCTACTTCAATGTCATCAATTAATGAATTTCCGCACTTAATATTGTTATTCAGCTTGTTCAACTTTCTGCCTTTTTGTGCCGTTCGTAACCAAAGTGAAAGTTTTGCAATTTCAACCGATTCTTCGTTTAAGTCAACACCGTAAATGTTTTTTTCTAAGATTTCTGTTGTAATATCTGAAAAAACTAAACCACCTTCAAAAACTTGAGCACGTAAATCATCAATTTTTCTATGTTCAGTGATTAAAAAGTCAAGAGCTTGATTTAGAAATGCACCCGAACCGCAAGCAGGATCAAGAATTGTCAAACTTAAAAGCCAATTGCGATATACATTTAAATTATTGTCAAGTGCTTTAATCGTATCTTTTTTTCTATTTTTTCTACCTTTTGCATAATCTTCATCTACAATGTTGAGCTCTTGTTTTTTTGCTTCACAAAGATTCCCGATTGTATTTTCAACAATGTATTTGGTTATGTATTTGGGAGTATAAAATATTCCGTCCTTTTTTCGTTTTGTTTTTTGAGAATCAACTATCCCGCCTTTTATTTCAGCTTGTACGTTTTCTATTTCGCCTAATGAGTTTTCAAAAATATGTCCAAGTATGTTTACATCAACATCTGTGTCGAAGTCATAATTACTTAACTTTAAGGTGTGTTCATAGAGAATTTCATCATCAATTGCAATATTATCTAATATCTCATCTGGAATAAATAGACCACCATTATAAGCAAAAATTTCTTCTCTGTTTCCACTTTTAGGACGTCCAGTATTTAAAACGTGAAAATACTGTTTGAAAATATCATAAAGTCTTCTATTCTCTCCAAATGCTACATCATCTTTCCATTTCTCAACTATTTGCGAAATTGAATTTGCAGGAACTAATTGTCTGTCTTCAGCAAAGAAGATAAACAGAAAACGGTCAAGTAATTTCTGGGTTTTCTTGAACAGTAATAGTTTGTCGGTCTCTGCATTGTTTTTTACAAGGTTATTGTAAATGGATTCTCGGAATTTTGAATAATCATGATAAAGTTTCTTTGTAATATTTTCTTCCTGTAAAACCGATGATTCTTTAATTTTTAAAGGTAATCCTTTTAATAAATTATCTTTTGCCAAACAAAGCCACATCATCGAAAATTGTTCTCGTGAAAGATTGAATAAATCAAAGTCTAAATGTTCTACAGCATTTTGGATGTAAAAGCGAAGTTTTTCAAAGTTTGAAGTTATCACATAAATGCACTTCGGGTGATGATTTTTATAACCGAAAGCTTGTGTCTCGATTTTATCTAAATCGGTTGTTTCAGTTCCCTTTAATTCAATAACAGCAATTGCATCCTCTCCATTCAATATCGCTCCATCAGCTTTTCTACTGTTGATAATGTTTTTTAATTCTGTTGTTAGGTTAAAATTAGGTTGTGGATTTAGTGTGTACCCAAAAATCGAAACGAAAAGTTCTCTTAAAAAACCTTCTTGGAATTGTTCTTCTTTTGCATTCCGTATGTTTTCCTGAATTTGAGGATTACCAAAATACTCAATAAATTGTTTGTATTTCTGCTCAATAAGAACTGAATCTAATTCGTTTAAATATTTTTTTTCTACCGATTTCTGAAATAAACTCATTCTGTTATATTTTTATTCTTTTCGTTGTAAAAGGGCTTTTCTTCTTTTTTTTGACATTTGGCGGTAACACCGATATAACCGCCACTCAACTGAAATAACCGCCACTCAGTGGCGTATACATCTGCTTTTGCAGTAATTCTAAACGTTATTAGCATTTATTTCGCAAATATACATATTTATTTTCATAAAAGTTGTAGCATGAATAAGGTTCAGTTTCTTATTTTCTGTTTATTCAGTTTTGTTTATTCAACCACGCGATATAGAATTCGCGAAGTAGCAGTGATGCGATTACTGCTTACACTCGCGTTGAAAAATAATAATTGTGATACAAATGGTGGTGGTCAACTTTGCCGAAAGCGTAATCCCTATAAAGATAAAAAACTTTTTCAATCTCCCACGCTGCCGCACGATTGCATCGTGTGGTATTTTATTCTTTCGGTTCTACTTATACCGATTGCAGGAATAATTCAGTCCAATGTCGACTTCGTCTAATGGAACATCCGGTGAAACGGGATTGTACATTAATTAAACATTCCGATAAATCGGAATCTTCGCTTTGCTTCAATCGGCATTATACCAAAGTTGACTTTGGTATTAAATGTAAATTCATTTGATATTACTTCCTCATTATTCGTAGTGTTTCCTCACAAAAAAAGCCGAACATTATATTCGGCTTCTTTCGCTTATTAGTTTGATAATTATTTCTTTGGCTTCGAATTGATTCCGCTTTCAGAACTCATTTCAGATAAAATTGTTTGCATTTGTTGCAGTTCATTGCCGTACCCGTTCCAATTATTTTGTTTCAGGTATTCAACTGCTTTATTATAATGAGTTAGCGCTTCTTTGGCTTTAACTGACAAGACCGTTTTCACTGCATTTCCCGGAATAATTCCCGGTAGTACCTTGGTAGAACTTAATTGACCTGAAGGGTTAAAGATTGCTTGCAATGCTTCATCAAGTGTTTGCCGCATTTCTATCTGATCGTTATAAATTACGATAACTCGTTTCAATTCTGGTATTTGTCCTTCTTGCGATTGCAGGTAAACCGGTTGCACATATATAAATGAATTGTTGATGGGAATGACAAGCAGATTCCCTCTGAAAACATGTGAACCCTTTTGTCCCCACAAGGTTAACTCAGCGGAAATGTCCGGTTTCTGATTGATTCTTCCTTCAATCTGTATCGGACCATACACGAGTTTATCTTTAGGAAGCGTGTAAACGATAAGTTCTCCATAATTAGAACCATCACAACGGGCGCACATCCAGGCAATCATATTATCTTTTTTGGAAGGCGTAAGCGGCAACATAAGTATATATTCTTCGTTTTTTGTTCCCGGAGGGCGCATAATGATGTAATAAGGTGACATGCTTGTACGCTTGTCGTTATCTCCACTGACATCGGGTACGGCCCAATAATCTTCCTGATTGTAAAACACTTTCGGGTCGGTCATGTGATAAACATTATACATTTGTGTTTGTATATTAAACAAATCAGTCGGGTAGCGAATGTGTTCCTTCAAAAAATCAGGCATTAGGCTGAATGGTTTGAAAAGCTTCGGATAAATCTTTTGCAATGTTTGCACAATCGGGTCGTTGGGATTGACTACATAATAAGATACATCGCCATTGTACGCGTTAATAACCACTTTCACAGAATTATTTATGTAATTAAAACTTTTTCCGTTCAAACCCTGAGAGTAAGGTTCAGAGTATGGGTACATATTGCTGGTAGTGTAGGCATCATGTATCCAGTAAACTTGACCATCCTTTCCAACTACTAAATAAGGCTCATTGTCGTAGGTAAGAAATGGAGCTATGGTTTTATCGCGTATCATAATATTTCGGTTGAACATAATACGGCTTTGTGGGGTGATGTAACCGGTGAGCAGAATTTTCATATCTGAGAATTTCCAGGCATAAACAATGCGTTTGAAAAAGTTGGAAATGAGAACACCTCCGTTACCTTTATAATAAGTATATACATTTTTGTCGCCTTTGGGATAATCAAATTCTTTAGCAGTGGTGTTTACTATCACATATTGGTCGGTCTCTTCACCATAATAAATAGCCATTTGACTCACATTTAGCGGAGTTGTAGTGGTTGGTGGAATATCTTTCATAATTAAATCAGGCATTCCATCTTCCAAAACTTCGCTGACAGGATTCATAACCACCCCATATCCATGGGTATAGATCAAATGTTCGTTGACCCAGGTCTGCGCACGTTCTGGAATTTGTGATACAGGTAATTCCCTTGCAGCCAATGCTACTTGGGTGTATTTATCGAAATGATAACGATCTACCTGCACACTGTTAAAGTCGTAGTACAAACGGATTTCCTGCAATTGTTTGTAAGTTTGTATCATGGGTTGACGATCCCACAGACGAATGTTTTCGATGGTGCTTTGGTTTTCAGTGATGTCCTGATAAGTCAGCGAATCATCTCCCGAGAAAGGTTCTACTCTGACTTTGCTAAGGCCGTATGCTTCTCTGGTAAATTTAATATTGTTGAGAATATAAGGTGTTTCTTTACTTAGTTCGGTAGGTTTAACTACATATTGTTCAACGATATTTGGGTAAATCCATACAAAGCCATCTAATATGATTAACCAAACTCCGCGTGTATATAGCAAAAGTTTATATTTTTTCAGTAATGGCATTAAAAACAATAGGATAGTCATTAAAATACTCATCACGAAAATAGCCCAATCAGCAGGTATCTGTGCATGAACAGTCACGTAGGAAGGTCCGAAAGCAGATCCTTGTAAA
>JBBRHJ010000236.1:0-6105 GCA_038222885.1 Bacteroidales bacterium
ACATGGGCAGACAAAACGGCTCGTGAATACCGACAATTCAAAGGATTGAAAAAGGAAAATCTCCGCGACAACATGACCAATAAAGAACTGGTTTTGAGTATGCTTGCCGAGCTTTCAACAAAAGAAATAACGGAAGCTGTACAGCCTGACACTTTCGACGAACACAAGATATAGCACAACAAGGAGGCACAATTGCCCGCAATGCTCGATTGGAATTGGAACAAAAAACAGGCAAAGCTGTTGTTTCATCGTTAAATGCAAAAAATGTATTCTCTAAGAAAAACAATCCTGAAATTAATTCATAACATTATTTAAAGTGAGAAATATTTTGTATTTCAATTAAAAAAATATTTCAAAGCTATTGCAGTATTCAAAATTTGCCGTATCTTTGCACCGCATTAGAAAATAATGCACTACTTGGTTCGGTAGTTCAGTTGGTTAGAATGCCGCCCTGTCACGGCGGAGGTCGCGGGTTCGAGTCCCGTCCGTACCGCAGTTAAAAAACGCTAAATCCTTATAATAAGGGGTTTAGCGTTTCTGTTTTAGGGGTTTGTCCCGCATTTGTTCCGCATATCTTTTTTGACACAAAAGTGAAATCAATTTAGGAAGTTCTGATCTTAGATTTTTTTTGAAGGTGCTCCTACAAAACAAGTGTTAGCCGGCAATGTTTCACTTTTCATAAGTACCGAAAGTGGTTCGAGTATTGAATTATCTTCCATTTTCGAATCGTAAAGAACCACAGCCATACCACCAACACTACATTTTTTCCCAATATCTACAAATGACATTTTCATTACCCTATCTTCAAAAAGATGGGTTTGCATTGTGCAGTTATCATTTAATGCTACGTCATCGGCAATTTTTATAAGATCAAACTCAGTTATTTGTGTTGTGAACATGCAAACTCTTTTTCCAATTTTGCAACCAAGCAAACGCAAAGGATATTTGATAAATGGGGTTCCGGTAAGAACATTGAGAAAAAATAAGACCAGAAAATTCTCATAAAGTCCTATAATTAATTCACTTCTCCAAACATAATGACTCCAGAGTGGTTTTTTTGCAGGTTTATATTTGCCAATAATTATCCATTTTAACAATGCGGTAAGCAAAGTTCCTAATATCGCTGCTGCAAGATATAGGAATGGGAAAACTAAAAGCAATTCACTTAAGGACCTTTCTACTTGCAAATAAGAAACAGCATTTGTGATAAGCGCCGCATAGAGTATGAAAAGTGTTGTAGGTAGTGTTACTCTGAAATATTCAATAAAATAACGCCAAAAGAATAATTTCTTGGTTGGCTTATAAGTTCTTTCTTCCGAGAAGTCCTTATTCACATCGCGTTTTGGCAAAAAAACTGCTGGAGAGCCAAACCAGGAAGTACCATCTTTAGCTGGCAAATCTTCTTTACTCATTTTTGATAAAACACCCACCAGTACATCATCTCCAAGTTTTGTATCGGCGCTTATTACGGCACTATTCCCTACGAAGGTGCGATTGCCAATATGTGTTTTAGCAATATTGATTATCCCATTGCGCACATGCGAAGCACCTATTGAAACTGAATCGGCCAGAAAACATTCGTCGCCAGTTACTAATAAATCAGGAGAAATGAATTCAACCGTAGATATTTCTACTCGTTTTCCCATTTTAACGCCCAACATCTTAAACCAGAATTTTAAATATAAAGTGGTGTAAAGTGTCCCAATAACCTGTAAACTCAGCTTCATCAGCTGGTCGAAAAACCATTTTTTGAAATAGAAAAGACTATTTACCGGATAATTTCCTTCTTTAATATTCCCAAGCAAAACCCATTTTAGAATAGTAATTATTAGTGTTAATAAAACCACAAACGAAACTCCAACTCCTAATGTGTACCATAAAAAATGATCATCACCAGAAGAATAATCCAGATGAGTAATTAACATCATACCCGGGAAATAAGCTATCATGGTGATAAGTGGAATGAGGAAAATACTGATAAAAAACAAGAATGTATTTTTTATTGACCAGAGTTTCTGACTCGTTTGGGCTTGGTTAATACCTGTTTTTAGGGCTGGAGAGCCACTCCAAATTTCATTTTCTGGAATTGTTACTCCGTCCGGAATAAGCGTTAGGTCATCTATGGAAGAGTTTTTCTCCATTTTAGTATTGTTCGATATACAACAACGAGTGCCCACAAAACAATCATCGGCAATTTCTATTGACCCAATTTGCAAATAACCATCGGCAATGAAATAACCCCTGAGATGTGAATCAGTACAGATACTTACATTATTTCCAATCATAAATAAATCGTAAATAGATATTGCAGAAGTGTTAATATATGAATTCTTGCCAATTTTAGCTCCTAGCATCCTTAGGAATACATTCATGATATTTGTGCCCGTGAAATACGTTATGGGGCAGATATTAATTACTTTATCTACAATCCAAAATCTAAAATAGTACATTCCCCAAAGCTTATACTTTCCGGGTTTTACTTTTCCCAAAATAATCCATTTAAAAGCAATTGCTAATAATGATAAAACTGGAAGTAAGCTAAAATACATGACGAGCATTAATAATAAGGAATCAAATACGCCCAATTCGGCCTGATAATAATAGGAATACACAAAAAATGGTCCTAACCACTCCATTCCAAACAACAGAACAAGAAAGATGAGTGATATCCCTTGAGAAATAGCACAGGTATAATAGCTGAGTTTTGTGGGTTCATAAATTTCTCTTTCTTTTTTCGGTTGCGCTTCTTTTTTTGGTTGGTTTTTTTCTAATTCACAGGCTAAATCGGCAAGAATAGGAAATTTATAGACATCCACAACGGACATATTTTCAAACATTTTCAATTCACGCATTTCCGATACAACAATAGCAGCCAAAAGTGAATGTCCACCAAGTTCATCAAAAAAATTATCATCCATCGATATGTCTTCCCTATTTATATTCTTTGCAATGATTTGAACCATAGCTTTTTCCGGCTCGGTAGTAGGAGGAATAATTTCCTTTTCTGCCGAAAACAATAGAGGAGTAACTGGAGTGGGTAAATTCATTCTATCCACTTTTTGACTTGAGGTCATGGGTAAAGATGCCAACACATCCAATGTGGAAGGAATCATGTAATAGGGCAATTTAAATCGCAACAAATTGGCAATTCCTTCACGATTTATTTCTACATCATTTTTTTTGACAACGTAAGCAGCTAACTGTTGCGTGTTGGTATCAAGAGCAACGACCGTGGCTTGAACTCCTTCACATTGCATGAGCAGCCATTCAATTTCTGCAAGTTCTACCCTGAAACCACGAACTTTCACCTGTGCGTCAGCTCTACCTAAAAAAAGGATATCTCCTTTTGAATCTTGTTTTGCTAAATCTCCCGTACGATAATATCTTTCGGTAATGCCTTTGTATTTGTCCGTTTCAAAAAACTTGTGATTGGTTAATTCTGGTTGATTAAGGTATCCCCGAGCTATACTTTTGCCTCCAATCAAGATTTCACCTTCTTCGCCATTCTCAACAAGTTCCAATTGCTCATTCACAATCAATACATCATAACCTTCGAGAGCTTTACCAATGCTTACTGTTTCCGTTGGTTTTAAAACAGAATAAGTTGCAATTACAGCTGCCTCCGTTGGGCCATAGGTATTATAAACCAACCTTCCCGATTTACAGCACTTGTTTGCAATATCCAAAGAACAGACTTCGCCCCCGAAAATAAGTATTTTCAATCTAGGAATATCTTCATTTACCATCGAAAGCAAGGTGGGAGTACAGGATAAAAAGCTAATATTCAGCTCGTTTAAAATTGATGCCAGTTTGTCGCCCGACCGCATAATTTCAAATGTTCCGATTACAAGCGTTGCACCCACAGAAAATGGCACCCAGATTTCTTCTACCGATGCATCAAAAGACACCGAAAAACCTTGTAAAGCCCTGTCTGTATTGTCAATTGGGTAAATTTTTTGAGCTCCATAAATATAATTAATAACATTTTGATGTTCAAGGAGAACGCCTTTTGGCTTTCCGGTGGTGCCCGACGTATAAATGATATAACATAAATCCGATTCCGAACGGTTTAAAAGAGTTGGCTTTGAGTCGGGAAGTGTATTTAAATCATTGATTTGTTGGTCAAAATTAAATAATTCATGATGATTTATTTGTTCCCCAATACGTTCAAGAATCATGTCGGAAGTGATCATCAGTTTTGCACCCGAATCTTCCATGATGAAATTTACTCTATCGGCAGGTATTTCTGAATCGAGTGGAATATAAGCACCTCCCGCTTTCAATACCCCAAGCATAGCAATGGGAACTAGCGCACAGCGATGCATTAAAATCAGCACTTTTTCTTCAGCTTTAACCCCTTTTTCAATCAGAAAGTGAGCCAGTCTGTTGGCTATCTTGTCGACTTCCGAATACGAGTATTGTATTTCAGCTTGCTCTATCGCAATTGCGTCTGGATATTTATTAGCTGATTGTTCAAAAAACTGTTCTAAAGTCATGTTTGTATTGCTTTGAATGGTGATTTGCAAAGAATTCAACTGATTTTAAAATATATTAAAAATCATGTACCATTCAGACTGTAATTTCCTAAGGAGGTTTAATCTGTAATTTTAGTATTGAGAATAAAAACCTAACTAAAAAAGTGCGACACCTCAGAAGTATTTGAATATCATTCTTGAACTGAAGTTTGTTAAGTACTGTTGAATCTTTCATTTTTTTTAAATGAATTTACACAGCAACTCAAATTCAACTTTGGAACAATAACGTTGTAAAGTTGTTGAAATTCAATGATGGTATGTACTATCCCAAAGTGGACATAGGGCTGAAAAAAAAATTATGAAGGCGGTAAATGGAAAGTATGTTCACAATAATCATGGCGTGAAACTGCTATTTATTACCAACGAGGCACTAATAAATGACGAACACGTAACCTTATAATCGCAGGAGTTAAAACATAAAATGAGATTAAATTAACCAATAAAAGGCATAGGCTCATGCAAAATATAAAGAAACAGGGGACAAGCAGTTTTCCAACCGCTTGTCCTCCATTCAATTATTACTTAATATATAAAAAAGTGATTATATCTATAATGTCTAATCCTCTTATATTTATACACTTAACATGAAATGAAAAACTCTCCAAATTCCAAATGGAGTATGTCAATGGCACATCCCGACCTTTCGGGACCCTTTACGGGAAACACAAGACACATGACTTACTCATTCCAGTTTCCACCCAACCTAAGTTGTTCACTATTTTGTAAAGTATTTATTTTACATAACAAAGATAATCAGGTCTGTTTTTTTAATATTACATGTTTCTGAAAATTATTTACGTATTATACCAAATTTACATTCTACTATTTCGTTTGTGCAATCGGTGTTATTGGGCGCTTTCAAGAAATATATTCAAATTCTTTCATTGAATGTCCAAAATATTAAAAGGGAAGATGTGTTTGACACGATCTTCCCTTTTAATGCGTATAAATTTGAATGACTGAATATTGATTTACAATTATTTTATGTTAACTGTTCATATACAGCAATCTAAGAATATGTTTTGTGTACAAGCTAATTTGTTCTTTCGAACCTTTTTAACTAGAAAAGGATTACAAACTTCTTTTAAACAGTAAGAGGATGCCCTTACGGACATCCTCTCTGATCATAAAATATATGTTACTATCTTTTTCTAATACTGATGTTACCACAAAGAGCCAGATTATTATATGTTTTTTTTATAAACTTTCGCTTACTTAATTACTGCTAAACTTTCTTATTGTAATTGTTCGCAGATTGTTTTAGCACTCTGTCGGAAAATTAATATAAGATCGTGTTTTTCAGCCATACCTGTCTTTATTCATTTTCACTTCACTACCTCCGCTTTTCATATTTTGTTTCTTTTACAAAACTTTTTATGTTATTTCCGGTTCGTTTCGAATTTCATTTTCAAATGATTTTTCATTGAAACTTCCATCCTTCAATTTAGCTCCATGTGTGTTTCGACGCTTCTTCCTGTAAGGATTATATATCTTTTCCACAACGAAAAAAGAACTCAAAATCAACAGTCATTAGTAATTAAAATGCTGTATTTCTATTTTATTGTTTTAG
>JBBRHJ010000237.1:0-6075 GCA_038222885.1 Bacteroidales bacterium
AATGTTTATACATTCTCAAAACAAAAACGAACCATGAGATGTTATTAGCGTGTTATTACCAATGCAATAGACGCACGGAAACGTGCTTTTTTTTTCTTATTTTTGCATACTGTTAGCAGACAATCAATAGTTTATTGCCCCAAAACAGAAAATATTAAAAACAATATGGCAGAAGATATTTTACATGAAGTAACTCAGAGCGATTACAAATACGGCTTTACCACTGATATTGAGACTGATATAATTCCTATCGGTTTGAATGAAGATGTAGTGAGAATAATTTCGGCAAAGAAAAATGAACCCGAATGGATGCTCGAATATAGGCTTAAAGCTTTTCGTAAGTGGCAAACGATGAAAATGCCTGAATGGGCACATCTAACTATTCCTGAGATTGATTATCAGGCGATTTCGTACTATGCAGCACCGCGGAAAAATACTCTAAAAAGTTTATACGAGGTGGATCCCGAATTGTTGAAAACTTTTAATAAATTAGGTATTCCGCTTGAGGAACAAATGGCATTATCAGGTATTGCCGTAGATGCAGTCATGGACAGTGTATCGGTAAAAACTACTTTTAAGGAATCTTTGGCTGAAAAAGGGATTATTTTTTGCTCCTTCAGCGAAGCAGTGGAACATCATCCTGACTTAATTCAAAAATATATGTCGTCGGTTGTACCAATTAGCGACAATTTCTTTGCGGCCTTAAATTCAGCTGTTTTTAGCGATGGATCTTTCGTTTATATTCCAAAAGGCGTTCGTTGCCCCATGGAATTGTCTACCTATTTCCGTATCAATGCAGCCAATACAGGTCAGTTTGAACGTACACTTATTGTGGCTGACGATGATAGTTATGTTTCTTATTTAGAAGGATGTACAGCGCCGATGCGTGACGAGAATCAACTTCATGCGGCCATTGTAGAAATTGTAGCAATGACCAATGCAGAAGTTAAATACTCAACTGTTCAAAACTGGTATCCTGGAGATAAAAATGGAGTAGGTGGAATTTATAACTTTGTTACCAAACGTGGTATTTGCAAAGGAAATGGTTCAAAAATATCTTGGACTCAGGTAGAAACTGGCTCGGCAGTAACTTGGAAATATCCGAGTTGTATTTTGCAAGGTGATAATTCTTCGGCTGAATTTTATTCGGTGGCAGTTACTAATCATCACCAACAGGCTGATACAGGAACAAAAATGATTCATTTGGGCAAGAATACCCGCAGCCATATTTTATCAAAAGGTATTTCGGCTGGTGTCAGCAACAACAGTTATCGTGGATTAGTTCGTGTAGGTGCAAAAGCCGATAATGCTCGTAATTTTTCACAATGCGACAGCTTGTTGTTAGGTGACAAATGCGGTGCTCACACTTTCCCCTATATGGACGTAAATAACGAAACGGCCATAGTGGAACACGAAGCAACTACTTCGAAAATTAGCGAAGACCAGATTTTTTATTGCAATCAAAGAGGTATTTCTACCGAAGATGCAGTTGGATTAATTGTGAATGGTTACGCCAAAGAAGTACTCAATAAATTACCTATGGAATTTGCCGTGGAAGCACAAAAATTATTACAAATAACTCTCGAAGGCTCTGTTGGTTGATACAACTTTTGAGTCGAATAAATTAGTTAATTATAAAATACGTCTATATATATATCATAGAAACAATATGTTAGAAATTAAGAACTTACATGCCAATATTGATGGCAAAGAAATATTAAAAGGACTGAACTTAGTAGTTCGCCCTGGTGAAATACATGCAATTATGGGACCTAATGGTTCTGGAAAATCTACTTTGGCTGCTGTACTTACAGGTAATCCTTCATTTGAAGTAACTCAGGGTGAAGTGAAATTTCATGGGAAAGATTTATTAGAACTAACACCTGAAAAACGTGCCAATGAGGGCATTTTCCTTAGTTTCCAATATCCAGTGGAAATTCCAGGAGTAAGTATGGTAAATTTCATGCGTACAGCTATCAACGAGCAACGTAAATATAGAAATCAGGATCCAATTTCAGCAACCGATTTTTTACGTTTAATGCGTGTGAAGAAAGAATTAGTGGAGATGGACAGCAAACTTACTGGTCGATCGGTGAATGAAGGTTTTTCGGGTGGTGAGAAAAAAAAGAATGAGATTTTCCAAATGGCCATGCTCGATCCAAGTTTATCTATCCTTGACGAAACCGACTCTGGGCTTGACATTGATGCTTTACGTGTAGTTGCTAATGGCGTAAACAAACTGAAAAGAACTGATAATGCAACTATCCTTATTACACACTACCAACGCTTATTGGAATATATTGTTCCCGATTTTGTACATGTGCTTTACGATGGAAGAATTGTGAAAACCGGTGATAAAAACTTGGCACTCGAACTTGAAGCAAAAGGCTACGACTGGATTAAACAGGAAGTAGCAGCTTACTAATTACTTCAATTAGGAGATTTATAATTTCTTATATTGAAATTTATTTCTCATTTTAAATTCAAAAAAATGAACAACAATATAGTAAATAATGACAGTTCGGCTCCTGCTCAAAATGGAAAATTTGGCGGAGATGAATATATCAATTTATACAAGCAGCACAGCAAACTGATAAAGCAACATTCAGCATCAATAATGAATGTTACAAGAGATGATTCCTTTGCGCTTTTCGAAAAGTTAGGTTTCCCATCTTCTAAGCTTGAAAATTATAAATATACTGACCTGACTGAAGCAATTTCTTTCGATTATGGTTTAAATATCAATCGATTGGACATTCCAGTTAATCCTTACGATGTATTCAAATGTGATGTGCCAGGTATTCAATCCTATTTATATTTTGTATTGAATGATGGTTTTTACCCAGTAAACGACGAGCGCAATGCATCCTTGCCTGAAAATGTCATCATCTGCTCACTCAAAGAGGCTTGCGAAAAATATCCTGACTTAGTGAATAAGCATTATGGAAAACTGACTTCGGATAAAAATGATGGCTTGATTGCCTTCAACGGAGCATTTGCACAAGATGGACTATTTATGTATATACCTGATAATGTTCATCTTGACAGACCGATACAATTAATTAACATGATGCGTTCGGATGTTGATTTTATGGCCAATAGTCACAATTTGATTATTCTCGAAAAAGGAGCCAAAGCACAATTATTAGTTTGTGACCACACCATAGACGATGTCCGGTTCATAAGCAACAGACTTACGGAAGTATTTGTAGCGGAAAATGCTACCTACGAACATTATAAATTAGAGAATACGCACAATCGAACCACTAACTTAGCTACTCTACTTATCGACCAAAAAAATTCATCAACCGTGTTAGCCAATATTATCACTTTGCACAATGGTATTACACGGAATTCGATAGAAATAGCCGTAAATGGTGAACATTGCGAAACTTCGCTTTGCGGCATGGTAATAGGCGATAAAAATCAGCAAGTTGACAATTTCACTTCAATTTTGCACAACAAGCCCAATTGTAATAGTACTGAGTTATTCAAATATGTACTGGATGATACCTCAAAAGCTGGATTTACAGGTAAATTATACGTGGCACGTGATGCGCAAAAAACTGCTGCTTTCCAGACTAATAAAAATATTCTGTTGAATCGCAATGCAAAAATGAGAACCAGACCTCAATTGGAAATTTATGCCGATGACGTTAAATGTTCTCACGGAGCTACTATTGGGCAACTGGACGAATCGGCTATGTTCTATATGCGCCAACGTGGAATTCCAGAAGTAGAAGCTCGGCTATTGCTGATGTTTGCCTTTACGGCTGACGTAATTGATCACATTCGAATTGATGCCCTCAAAGACAGAATGAAATTGTTGGTAGAGAAACGCTTACGTGGGGAATTATCTAAGTGCGAAGGTTGTTCAATTTGTCAATAATAAGTTGTTAATTTTCAAACCTTAGGAGTAAATTATTTTGCTTGGTTGTAGACTTATAAGATGAGAATTAAACTGGGAAATATTCAATACTGGATCTAAAACAATTAAAATATAAGCGTAGCAGATGCTGTTACGCTTTTTTTCGTAAATAACTAAAATGAAACTCACTCCCGCATTTATTCGACAAAAACTTTCAGAGCCACTTCCCGGCTTGACTTCGCATTTAAAATTAGCACCTAAAACCCGTGCAAAAGAAATAGCTGGATACAACGAAAAGCTAATAGACGCAAAAAAAAGTGCTGTGATGATACTCCTTTTTCACGAAGGTGATGAATTAAAAGTAATAGTAATCCGCCGCAGCTTTTATGTTGGAATTCATGCTGGACAAATTGCATTTCCAGGCGGGCGATATGAAGAAGAAGATCGGAATGTAGAAAACACGGCTAAACGAGAAATTGATGAAGAAATAGGAATTACTGCCGATAAGATTCAAGTTTTAGGCAGATTGACTGATATTTATGTTCCGCCCAGTAATTTTCTTATCAGTATTTTCGTGGGATATTTAGATCAGAAACCGATTTATAAACTCGATGAAAGAGAGGTAGCAGAAGTTATTGAAATAGATTTGAATGATTTTTATAAAGAAAATATTATCCACGAAAAAGAATTTGTAGTACCTTCGGCGCAAAGTTCCACACGAGCACTATATTATCAAGTAGGAAATATCGAACTCTGGGGCGCAAGTGCGATGGTTATGACTGAATTTTTGGATGTGATAGCGTAAGGAAACAAGGCGAATTAGGCAAAGGCAAAGGCGAAAAAGATAAAAGATAAAAGATAAAAGAAAGAAAAGAGGCGATATTCCAATATGCTAATATGCCAATCATTCAATTAAGCAATCTCGTAATCATAAACCATTAATCATTAATTATTAACCATGAGTCCACTGTATAAAGTCTATTTTGCAGTAAAAATGGATATTTTCAAAAAATTGTCATCTGATTATCTGAATATTACAAAAGTTAAATCTGTTAAATATCAGGGTTTTCGACTTTATACAGTGGACTCAACCATTCATTTTCAAATTTTCAAATCCCAAACACTTCAAATAAAATTCCCCCCATGGCCGAAAAAATACGTATAAATAAATTTATCAGCGAAAGTGGTGTTTGTTCGCGTCGCGAGGCGGATAAGTACATCGAATCTGGTCATGTAATGATCAATGGGCGACGCGCTAAAATCGGAGATTTAGTTTCGCTAGTTTACGACAAAGTAACATTGAACGGGAATATTGTTAAAGCAAAAGATGCTGAAAGTCAAATTCTAATGGCATTTAACAAACCTATAGGCGTAATCAGCACCACCGAAATTGGAGTAAAAGATTCAATCATAGATTATATCGGCTTTCACGAACGTATTTTTCCGATTGGTCGACTCGACAAAGATTCGCAAGGCTTGATTTTCATGACCAACAACGGCGATATCGTGAATAAAATTCTTCGAGCTGGCAACAATCACGAAAAGGAATATCTGGTAACCGTTGACAAACCCATTACCGATGATTTTATTCTGAAAATGGGAAGTGGTGTTCCAATTTTAGGCGAAATTACCAAAAAATGTAAGGTGATAAAAGAATCTACCTTCACGTTTAGAATTATACTTGTGCAAGGACTTAATCGCCAAATTCGCCGTATGTGCGAACATTTCAGCTACCAAGTACAGAAGTTAGAACGCGTTCGCATTATGAACATCAGCTTGAAAGGTTTACCAATTGGAGAATGGAGAATGATAGAAGGCAGTGAGTTGGATGAAATTAATGCTGCAATATCGGACGCTGAAACAGGAGTAAAGAGCATAGAGCAAAGAGTAAAGAGTAAAGAAACAAGAACAAAGAACAAAGAAACAAGAATAAAGAACAAAGAACAAAGAACAAAGAAAGAAGATCGAAGTCCATCCGATAATAGAGTGTTTAAAAGCACCACATCAACATCTAACACGAAACAAACAGATCGCTCAACTGTAACCAACCCAAAATCGAAAGAACTCCGCAACAAACAATCGGGTTCAAAACCTCAGAAAAGTACTGGTGGAAAACCACGCAGTGGCAACTTCAACTCAAATAAAAGCAAAAGATAAATTAATAGTAATAGACCTTTTTAGAGATTATTTGTTTGCCTTTTCGAAAC
>JBBRHJ010000238.1:0-6072 GCA_038222885.1 Bacteroidales bacterium
TATACAATAATTCCCAAGGGTGGCTTAGATAATGATTTCCATAACTGATAGTTATGCCCAGAAATTCGATAGGTTGTTCGAGCGGTTTCCATTCGTAGAAGAAGCAATGACCTAATCTAGCTCCAACAATAGTTCCAATTACGGTATACATAAACAACTTATCTAACCATTGTTCAGGTAGATTTTCGTTCTTGAATAACTTCTGAATGACAACCAATGCCAGCCAAATACCTATGGCCCAAAGCAATCCGTACCAACGCACAGTAAGAGGACCAATTGAGAAGATCTCGGGGTTTACATTCCAAGTAATATAATTTAAAAGCATAACTTTTTAATTTTTTGTAATGTTCGATTGGAGATTAGTTTGCACCGTGACAGTTTTTGAATTTTTTACCACTACCACAAGGGCACAAATCATTACGTCCAACTTTTTTCTCTACTCTGATAGGCTCTGAACGTTGTATCTCGCGTGTATCTTGTTTAGTTGGATCTTGCTCTGAACTTCTACTTCCAACTTCATCTTTTGTAGTTTTAAGTCTACTCATATCCATACGAGCAGCTGGTTTGGCTTCACGAAGTTGTTCTGGTTCACGAACTGGGATTTGTCCACGCATTAGAATTGATAGTACTTTACGGTTCATCGAGTCTATCATTTCCTTGAAAAGACCGTAAGATTCGAGTTTGTAAATTAAAAGCGGATCTTTCTGCTCGTAACTTGCATTCTGAACAGAGTTACGCAATTCGTCCAATTGTCTCAAATGTTCTTTCCATTCATCATCAATAACATACAATAATGTGGTTTTTTCAAAAGATTTTACTACTTCTTTCGCATTATTGTTATAAGCTGTTTCCAAGTGGGTGGTAACATTAAAAATGCGTTTACCATCCGAAACTGGAACTAAAATATTTTCATATTGTTGTCCTTGTTTTTCGTAAACTTGTTGGATCACAGGCAATGCTATTGCTGATAATTTATCCATTTTACGTTTGAAAGTGGCATGTGCAGCTTCGGCAACCTGATGAACAAGTTCGGACGATTTGGTCGATGTAAATGTATTTATATCGAAGGGCGCTTCCATCGCAAATATTTTCAGCAAATCTTCGCTCAGATATTCGTAATCATTGCTATTCTTTGAAATTTCAACTACGCTTTCGGCAACATCGTATATCATGTTTGAAATATCAACTCCGATTCGTTCGCCCATCAAGGCATGTTTACGTTTGCCGTAAATCACCTCGCGTTGTGAGTTCATAACATCATCATATTCAAGCAGTCGCTTACGAATACCGAAGTTATTTTCTTCAACTTTTTTCTGCGCACGTTCTATTGATTTTGAAATCATTGAATGTTCAATCATTTCACCTTCCTCAAAACCAAGTTTATCCATGATTCCCGAAATACGTTCGGATCCAAACAGACGCATCAAATCATCTTCGAGACAAACGTAGAAAACAGATGAACCCGGATCACCCTGACGACCTGCACGACCTCTTAACTGGCGGTCAACACGTCGGCTTTCGTGTCTTTCAGTACCTATAATGGCCAAACCACCTGCTTTTTTTACTTCATTTGTCAGTTTAATATCCGTACCACGACCAGCCATATTGGTTGCTATGGTAACAATTCCACTTTGACCAGCTTCGGCTACAATATCAGCTTCGCGCTGGTGAAGCTTGGCATTCAGTACATTATGTCTAATTTTACGACTGGTAAGCATTCGGCTCAACAATTCAGAAATCTCTACCGAAGTTGTTCCCACCAAAACTGGTCTTCCAGCAGAGATTAATCGATCTGTTTCTTCAATTACCGCTATGTATTTTTCACGTTTTGTCTTGTAAACCCTATCTTCCATATCGTTACGGGTGATAGGTCGATTGGTAGGAATTACCACTACATCTAATTTGTAGATATCCCAAAGTTCCCCTGCCTCTGTTTCAGCTGTTCCAGTCATACCAGAAAGCTTGTGATACATACGGAAGTAATTCTGTAATGTTATGGTTGCAAAAGTTTGTGTTGCTGCTTCAATGGTAACATTTTCCTTGGCTTCAATAGCTTGGTGGAGTCCATCAGAATACCGACGACCTTCCATGATACGTCCAGTTTGCTCGTCTACAATCTTAACTTTATTCTCAATCACCACATATTCAACGTCTTTCTCAAATAAGCTATATGCTTTTAAAAGTTGATTGATGGTGTGAACACGTTCCGATTTGATAGCATAGCTCTGATTCAATTCATCCTTCAAATTCTGACGTTCTTCGGCAGTAATATCTATATTCTTTTCTAAATCAGCAATTTCGCTTCCAACATCAGGTAAAACAAAAAAGTATGGGTCTTCGCTGCTGTCAGTTATTAAGTCAATTCCTTTATCGGTAAGTTCCACCGATTTATTTCTTTCATCAATTACAAAATACAAAGGATCAGTCGCAATAAACATATTGCGGTTGTTTTCCTGCATGTAAAATTCTTCGGTTTTGAGTAATTGAGCTTTAACGCCTTGTTCGCTGAGGTACTTAATCAAAGGTTTGTTATTTGGCATTCCTTTATACGAACGAAACAAAGCAAGGCAACCATCTTCAATTGCTTTTTTATCTTCCGATTTCATTAAATTACGTGCATCGGCCAAGTATTTTGTAGCCAATGATTTTTGCGCATTTACCAAACGCTCCACTTTGGGACGAAGTTGATCAAATAGTTGATCATCACCCTTGGGTATTGGCCCCGAGATAATCAAAGGTGTACGAGCATCGTCTATTAAAACTGAATCGACCTCATCGACAATGGCATAATTATGTTTGCGTTGTACTAAATCGGTAGGGCTGATAGCCATGTTATCACGCAAATAATCAAAACCGAATTCGTTATTTGTTCCAAATGTGATGTCGGCCATATAGGCTTGTCGTCTTTCGTCGGAATTAGGACTGTGCTTGTCAATACAATCTACGCTTAATCCATGGAACATATAAATTGGTCCCATCCATTCCGAGTCACGTTTCGACAAATAATCATTCACCGTAACCAAGTGAACTCCATTGTGGGTAAGTGCATTCAAAAATACAGGTAAAGTTGCCACCAAAGTTTTACCTTCACCCGTAGCCATTTCCGAAATTTTTCCTTTGTGCAAAACCACTCCACCAAACAACTGTACATCGTAATGTATCATTTCCCATTTGATAAGATTTCCTCCGGCAGTCCATTGGTTCTTATAATGAGCCTTATCATTTACAATATATACAAAATCGTGTTTTGTAGCTAAATCTCGGTCGAAATCAGTAGCAGCAACCACTATTTCATCATTTTCTGAAAGTCGGCGTGCTGTATCTTTAACAATAGAAAATGCGTCTGGCATAATTTCTTCCAGCACCTTTTCATATTTTTCTACAATTTCTTTTTCAATTCTATCAACTTCACTGTAAATTTTCTCACGCAAATTTATATCAGTGTCTTCTACCGAAGATTTAAGTTCCTCAATACGAGCCTTATCATCGGCTACATATTCCTGAATCTTATTTTTTAATTCCTCAGTTTTTGCTCTGAGTTCATCGTTGCTAAGGTTCTTTATTGTTTCGTATGCGAGCTTAATTCTTTCCACATAAGGTTCTATTTCTTTAAGGTCGCGTTGTGCTTTGTTGCCGAAAAACTTTTTTAAAATGTCGTTAAATGCCATGATGTATTTAGTATAATTTTTTGATTGAATATTGTGCTAAAAGTCTATACAGATTGCTTTTTGCTGACTTTTTTATTAACTTGCAAAGATACTATTTTTTATTGTAATTCAGTGTGAACCAAACATAAAAATAGTCAGAATGGTTAATACAAAAAGTACTCCATCATTTCAGAAATTTTTATCTAAATCACCGAATTTTAGAGTAATTCAAAGTATTAGTTGAAGTAAATAGAGGAACTAAATTACTAATAATTAACAATTTAAATTTATTAATAATAAAGCAATAGCTTCCAATAAATGATTTTGTTTAAATATCTTTTATTAGCATATCGTCTGACATATTATCCGATTTACGAACTAAATCGCTAGTTTTATGCCAAAACTGGTCAAGTAGTTCATTTCTGTCGTTTAGAAAGTTTTCTGAACCAAAACTCTCTACTTTATCATTAAGCATACTTACAGTAAGCTGATTTATGTCTATCGCAGGTTGATATGTTTTTTCAATATTAACATCAGTAAATACTTCAATAATGACTTTAATATCTACAAGTTTAGTAAGAATCGGGTTTACTAATCTGCTTGGTAATTTATACTCTGTGACTATTTGATAAGCGGATAAAGGCGTCTCTTCATTTTCAAATCGCTTTACAATAATGTATGTTATGAACATCATCAGTGTACTCATATATCGTGGACTTATGTTTTTGGCATCGTTTTCGAATTCAAAGAATTGGATGTTTTGCGAAGCATAAGAAATTTCGGCACCTAAAAGTACTATCAAACATGAAATCTGCAACCATAAAAGTAATAATGGAATAGCTGCAAAACCTCCGTAAACTACATTGTAACGCGATAAATACATCTGACCATTTATATACAAAATTTGAAATAATTGGAAAGCAGTACCGGCTACAACTCCCGCAATTACTGCATTTATTAACTTGACTTTTGTGTTAGGAATGACGAAATATACAATACTGAAAATTATCCAATTAAGTAAGTAAGGAGCAAATTTAACCGCAAAACGTAAAATAGGGCTAAGTAATTCTACAATAAACGATTTGGAAACCACCGCATTGATGTAAATAGAAAAACCGCTCGATAAAACTATTAAAATAGGTAATATAAAAATAGACGAAAAATAAAGACTAAATTGTTTAATAACAGATCGGGATTTATCTACTTGCCAAATTTCATTAAATGCTAATTCAACTTGCATGAAAAAATTCATGACTGAAATTAACAACACTACGATTCCAATACCAATAAAAAGTCCACCTTGAGTTGTTTCCAAATAACGCTGTACAAATTGCATGATGGTAGGGATCATATCAACCTGAGCCACAAATGTTTGCCCTAGCCAACTCTCAATCATGTCTTCGACACCAAAACCCCTACCAATAGCAATAAGAAGTGCTATAAAGGGAACAATTGCAAAGAGAATGGAGTAAGTGAGCGCAGAAGCTTTTACTGACAACCTTTCATTGATGAAGCCTCGTATTGCTAATACTAAAATTTTAAGGAACCGATAGGTAAATTTGCGGTTTTTTGATAATTCATATTCTGCACTTCGCCAAATATCATACCTTATAAAATTATATAATTTGGTGATGAATTCTATCATGAACTATAGGTTTTATGGGTGGAAATTATATTCAATAAAAACTTCATTTTATAGTATATTTATCATTATAAGACAGCATTTTAACCATAAAAACTTTGATCCCTAAAGGCAACTGATCTACTTGCCATTTACTTTCAGTTTGTTTAGACTTACAAGTGTTCTCAAATGCTTTAAGTGCATATTTTGAAGCTACCAAAGCATGGTCGGCCATGTGAGCTGTGGCCACTGCATGTCCAGCTGCTTTTATCGCATATTTTTCAGCTAAGTTAGTTGTAATCTTAGCCAAGTTATTCATCTCAATTGCAGCATTTCGAGCTTCTTTTACGCTTGCACTTCCCAATGTCCATTGCTTAGCAATAGCTAATGACTGTTTTATTTGATTAGATATTTCAATTTGAAGCAATAGACAAATGTGCTCAACGCAATCTATAGCCCAATGCATCAATAATATATGCTCTTCGGGTTTAAGTAGACCACCCAATCTTTCAGCTTTGAATCTAATATTCCGCATGAAACCAATGTGAAATTATAAAAAATGGAATGAAAAAAAATAGCAGGTCTGTAAGCCGGGTTCTGTGCTTTGCGAATGCAAAGTGTTTGTCATTTATCTCGAACATAAGTCACCTTATGCCTTTAGCAATCTACCCCCCAACATCGGGCGAGTAACCCTACATGCGTTGGTGTACATGATCTTGCAACCCATAAGGCGTACGGCTCTGGATGTTGCCACCCAAACCGGTGAGCTCTTACCTCACCTTTTCACCCTTACTCCAAATAAAT
>JBBRHJ010000239.1:0-6068 GCA_038222885.1 Bacteroidales bacterium
AGGGTATTTCCTACATGGTAGCCCACCATGCAATATTCATTCTTTTTGTCAGTAACGCTTCTCAAAAAATCAGCTAATACAGCAAATGACTCTTGACCGTAAAAATCATCGGCATTGATAACCGCAAATGGCTCTTTAATAACATCTTTGCCCATCAAAACGGCATGATTTGTTCCCCATGGTTTTTCGCGTACAGGATTGTAAGTGGAACCTTTGGGAACATTTGTAATTTCCTGAAATACAATATCTACATCAATAAGATTTTTGAATTTATCCACAACCACTGTTCTGAAATCAGCCTCAAAACTTTCCCGAATTACAAAAACTATCTTGCCAAAACCGGCCTTAATTGCATCGTAAATAGAATAATCCATTATGGTTTCCCCATTGGGACCTAATCCGTCTAATTGTTTCAATCCTCCGTAACGACTTCCCATTCCAGCAGCCAAAACAAACAAAGTTGGTTTCATATAAGTATATTTTAAATTTAAAACTCAATGCAAAAATACTGATTTTTTTTCAAATTAAAGACAATTGACAATATGATTTTGTTCTAATTACAAAGAATACTGAAAATGAAGACAATATGTCAATATGCTAAGATGTTCAATGTGTCGATATGTTAATATGCCAATTTACTTATGATTCTCTTTAGCAATAATGCGAACTAAATAACTTGTCAAAAAAAAACAAGCTAAAGCAAATGGAGCTTGCGCCATCTCTACTTTGCAAACCCAAAACACTGAACACTAAACACTGAACGCTAAACACTGAACACAAAAAATGCCCGCCTATAAAAATAGACAGACATTTTTCATAAGTAATTGAGTTTATAATCCTTTCTCGCTTAAATACCTTTCAGCTTCCATGGCAGCTTGACATCCACTTCCAGCAGCAGTAATTGCTTGTCTGTAATGAGGATCAGCCACATCACCCGATGCAAAAACACCTGCTACATTGGTTCTTGGAGTTCCTGGAATGGTTTTGATATAACCCACTTCATCGGTTTCAATCCATGGTTTAAAAATATCGGAATTCGGTTTATGACCAATGGCCAAGAAAAATCCATCTATTTCAATTTTTACTTGTTCTTCGCCAGATTCGCCACGGCGCTTCACTAAGTTTGCACCTTGAACTACTTTTTCGCCAAACAAACCCAGTGTTTCATGTTCGAAAAGCACTTCAATTTTAGGATTACTCAACACACGTTCCTGCATAATTTTAGAAGCTCTCAGGAAGGGTTTACGTACAATCAAGAAAACTTTATCGGCAAGACCTGCCAAATAAATTGATTCTTCGCAAGCTGTATCTCCACCACCAACAACAGCTACTTTGCGTTTACGATAGAAAAAGCCATCGCAAGTAGCACAAGCCGAAACGCCTGAACCAGCGTATTTTGCTTCGTCAGGTAATCCTAGATATTTTGCAGTGGCACCAGTAGAAATAATTAAAGTTTCAGCTTCAATAATTTTTTCGCCATCAATCGTAATTTTATAAGGTGCAGCTGATAAATCGGCTGCTGTTGCCATTCCAAATCTCACATCAGTTCCGAATCTTTCAGCTTGTTTTTTCATATCCACCATCATTTCGGGACCTGTAATGCCTTCGGCATATCCAGGGAAATTCTCAACTTCATTAGTTGTAGTCAACTGGCCACCAGGCTGCATGCCTTCGTATAAAACAGGCGCTAAATTAGCACGTGAAGCATAAATGGCGGCTGTATATCCCGCCGGACCTGAACCAATAATCAGGCATCTTACTTTTTCTGTCATTTTTTTATATAATTTTTTATTTTATTTCCTTCTACTGAGTATAAATGTATGCAAAATCTATCTCAAATCATTAATAGTAACAGCTTTATAACTCGATTTATCAAATGAGAATGAAGCATCTTTAAATTGAACTCCTTTTTGAATATTAGATACGGAGAGTTTGATTTGCGTTTTATCTTTATTATGTATTGTTACCGCTACCAAATTTCCATTTTCTTTGTTCGTTTGAACTTCTACCTTGTTAAAATCTTTATTTTTCACTTTAGGTATGAGGTCAATAATATAATTAGACGGTGACTTTTGTTTGCTAAATTGAACCTTTGATTTAGACTTAAAATCTGACAATAAAGCCATCGGATTTATTTGTAGCAATTCCGATTTGTCAGGCTCATTGATAGATACTTCGTTACTCTCAGTCATATAAGTCCATTGAGTTTTACCATCAAACCAGACTTTCACACCTTCCATTTCTATTACAAATTTATTGCTTTTCAAAACAAAAGTTCCCTTATTCGGTTGCGAAATTACAGAATTATTCCCAATTGTCGAAAGTGTAAAAACACCTTTGACAGTATTAGTGCTAAAAGTAGTAATAAGATTTTTTATAATACTTTCAGCATCAGTTCTTTGTTGAGCATTGAGGCTAATTATCGAAATTATTGATAGAATGATAGAATATGTAAATCGTTTCATTTTGATTGTTTTAATTATTGAATTTGATATCGGGAGTCTATCATGCAAATTTCGTTCCAATGATGTCGAAACTCTATAAATGTTTGATTATCTGCTCCAAATGATAGTCATCCAATACCAAAACCTGACGGGCTTTACTTCCTTCGAAAGGACCAATAATACCTGCTACTTCAAGTTGATCCACTATCCTTCCAGCTCGGTTATAACCAATGGAAAATTTACGTTGGATCAATGAAGTTGAACCTTGTTGATTAGCTACGATTAGTCGGGCAGCTTCTTCAAAAAGCGGATCACGTTTACTCATATCGATAGATGAGGAATCTATCCCTTCTCCCATATTTGCAACAAATTCGGGCAAATAGAAGGCAGTTGGGTAACTTTGCTGTCCGCTGATATGATGGACTACATTTTCAACTTCAGGTGTATCAACGAACGCACATTGAACACGAGTCAAATCATTTCCTTGGGAGAAAAGCATATCACCCCTACCAACTAACTGATTAGCCCCTGGAGAGTCAAGAATAGTCCGAGAGTCAATCATAGAGGAAACTTTAAAAGCTACACGAGCAGGGAAGTTGGCCTTTATAACACCTGTAATAATTCCTACCGAAGGACGTTGAGTTGCGATAATCATGTGAAGTCCTACAGCGCGAGCTAATTGTGCAATACGTGCAATAGGCATTTCAACTTCTTTACCGGCTGTCATTATCAAGTCGCCAAACTCATCAATAATCACCACAATATAGGGTAAAAAACGATGTCCTTTTTCTGGATTCAGATTTCTGTTATAGAATTTTTCGTTATATTCCTTGATATTACGGACATGCGCCTTTTTCAGTAAATCATACCTTTCATCCATTTCCACACAAAGTGAATTTAGCGTTTCAACTACTTTGGTAGTATCAGTTATAATGGCATCTTCACCATCTGGCAATTTTGCTAAAAAATGTTTTTCGATATCACCATAAATATTAAATTCCACCTTTTTGGGATCGATTAAAACCAACTTCAACTGAGAAGGATGCTTTTTATAAAGCAGCGAGGTAATAATGGCATTTAAGCCCACTGATTTTCCTTGTCCAGTAGCTCCAGCAACCAATAAGTGAGGCATTTTGGTTAGATCTACCATGAAAATTTCATTGGTAATAGTACGTCCAAAAGCCACGGGCAAATCAAATTTTGATTCCTGGAACTTTTTAGAAGCTATAATAGAATGCATTGAAACTACCTGAGGATCAGCATTTGGGACTTCAATTCCTATTGTACCTTTTCCAGGAATAGGAGCAATAATACGGATTCCAGTGGCTGCCAGACTCAACATAATATCGTATTCGAGATTACGTATTTTTGAAATTCTCACTCCGGCTTTTGGAACAATTTCATACAGAGTTATGGTCGGACCAACAGTAGCTTTAATAGTTTCTATTTCAATTCCATAATTTTGTAGTGTTTTGATAATCTTGTCTTTATTGGCATTTTGCTCTACCATATCAATTTGGGTACTGTTATCTGTACCATAAATTTTCAGCAAATCGAGTGTAGGCGGCATATAATGCGACAAATCCAAAGTAGGGTCATATTTTCCCAACTGACTTATATTATAATAAGGATCTTCGTTTTCTTCATTTATTTTGGGTGCTACTTGAAGATCAACAGCTTTATTATCTTCGTTTTCAAGAGCTGGTTCTACTTCAAAAGGAACATCACTCTCAAGTTCATCTACATTGAGTTCTGGCTGAATATACAATTCATCTTCCTTTGTATTAGCGTGTGTAACCCAATCTTCGGGAATTATTTCAGTTCCTACAGCTACACTTGGTTCAGAATCCAAATCATCCGTATCAAATACCTCTGTCTGTGAATCGACCTTTTGCTTTTTTGAAAATATCCTTTTAAAAAATGGAACTGTCGCTTTTGAGCTGATTATGGAGTAAACTAACAATGTACCAGTCAAAATCAATATCGTGCCGGGAATGCCGACATACGAACTCAACCATTGACTTACAAAACTTCCATGCTGGCCACCAGGAGCAAAAAACATGATTTTATCGACAAATGGATTCAAGGCAAAACCAAGCGTTATGGATAACCAAAGTAACCAAAACGTGCTATGAAAGAAACATTTAATAAGTGAGGGCACTTTAACACCCAAAATCCGTAATCCGACAAAACTTCCAAAAAGTAAAATAAAGAATGCCGAGACACCAAAACCCCGATGTATCATTCTATCGGCAATCATAGCACCTGCCACGGAGGTGAAATTCTGAATTTCATCGCGCTGAGCTCTCAGTTCCCAAAAAGGAATTTCCATTTTGCTTTGATCGGCTGCTCCTGTAAAAAAATAGGAGATAAAAGCCAAAACAACATACAACACACTTAATAACACGATAAATCCAACTACAAATCGAGTTCGTTCATCGGTCAGGAAATGTTTAATCTGAGTCCAGATACTAATCTCATCCTGAGTTGATTTCGGCTTAGCCTTGGTATATCTTACTTCGTCGTACTTTGTCGCGCTTGTAGAGTTTGGTTTTGTAGGTCTTTTGGGTGCCATTATATTATTTATAACATGTACTTCTTTAAAATTCAGAATTAGAATATCCGAATGATTCCAATTTGATTCGGATTCAATTGAAAATCCTAACTTTTTTGTTGAATTTGCAAAAATAGCAAAAAAGAAGGCGGTAAAATTGTTTTTTCATATAAATTTGCAAAAACATTTCCAAAATACTTTGAATTAGATTAGCTTTCCATTTTTTTAGTAAGATTCACGATTCAAATCTGTTTTAAATGAGCGAAAAAGCTTTTATTATAGGAGTGTTTCTGTTTTATATTATTTATAATCAATGCATTGCAAATAAATATCATATTATTCAACCAATTTTCTAAACTAAATAACTATGGAACAAGATAAGTATTTGCGCAAAGAAAGAATAACTAAAAAACAAAGATACCAAAATATTATTAAATGGTTCGAGGAAAACGTGCCAGTTGCTGAAACGGAATTGAAATACAGCGATCCTTTTGAACTTTTAGTGGCAGTAATTCTGTCGGCACAATGTACTGATAAACGAGTAAATATGGTTACTCCTCGCCTACTTCAGGATTTTCCGACTGCCGAAGCAATGGCATATTCTACTCCCGAAGTTATTTTCGAATATATCCGTTCTATTTCATATCCTAATAATAAAGCCAAACATTTGGTGGGTATGGCTCAAAAATTAGTTTCCGATTTCAATTCAATCATTCCCGATGACGTTAATTTACTACAAACATTGCCCGGCGTAGGTCGAAAAACCGCTAACGTAATAGCATCGGTAGTTTACGATAAGCCAACTATGGCAGTGGATACACATGTTTTTCGGATTTCGGAAAGAATCGGACTAACCACTAAATCGAAAAACCCACTGCAAACTGAACTTGAATTGATAAAGTACATTCCAGAGAGCCTAATTCCAAAAGCACATCATTGGTTAATTCTTCACGGTCGTTATGTATGCGTAGCCCGAAAACCTAAATGTGAAATTTGTGGACTGACTGCATGGTGCAGATATTTTAATGATAAAAAGATAAAATAACTGCTTATCCACAATCAGGGATTAC
>JBBRHJ010000240.1:0-6013 GCA_038222885.1 Bacteroidales bacterium
GAGTCACTAACTCTTTCGGCTCAAATGATGGGCGTAAGTCGTCAGACAAGTATAATGCAACTATTAAACGAAAAAGGAATACAACTGAAAGAAGCTAAAACGCCTGCAATTGTTATTGAAAGAGCAATTGAAACTGAGAAAGCTAAATAATTAACAAGAAATTCAAGATTTGATTATGTCCGATAAACGCAGTAGTATATTAATACGTTTTGCAGTAGTATATGGTTTTATACTATTACTTTTTGTAGCGGTAATATATAAAATTGCTGTCCTCCAATTTGTTGAGAAGGAACAACTATTGAAAATGGAGGAACGGAATACAAGAGCCAATATAAAATCAAAACCCAATAGAGGAAATATTTTTGCTTGCGATGGTAGGCTTATGGCAAGCTCGATTCCCACTTACTATATTTACATGGATACTAGGGTGCCGGCTCTTCGCAAGGATACTAACAGACTTTTTAATGATAATGTAGATTCATTGGCCTTATGCCTATCTAATTATTTTGGAAATAAAACTAAGGCAGAATACCTCAACTTATTGAGAAAAGGTTTCAATGAGAAAAAGGGAGAATTACAGCTTTTTCCCCATCGAATCAGCTATTCACAACTGAAAGACATACGGAAAATGCCCTTATTCAAAATGGGCAGAAATAAAAGTGGCTTACTCACTAAAGAATTACTCCGGCGTGAAAAACCCTTCGGCTCATTGGCATCACGCACTCTGGGTGATATTTATGCAGATGAATCTAAGGGCGGAAAAAATGGTTTAGAACTTTATTATAATCGTGAATTATTAGGTGTACAAGGCCTATCGTCTCGGCAAAAAGTCGCTAACCAATTTGTGGAAACAGTTCAGATTGAGCCTATTGATGGCATGGATATTATGACGACCATCGATATTGATTTACAAGATATAGCCGAAAAAGCATTGGTAGATAGTATCAGATCCTATCATGCCGAGGATGGCTATGCTGTCTTGATGGAAGTGGCTACTGGAGAGGTAAAAGCCATAGTGAACATGCAAATAAATGCCGATGGTAGCTATTCTGAAAATAAAAATGGAGTGGTTGCGGATTTGTTGGAGCCGGGTTCAACTTTCAAGACACTTTCGTTGATTGCTTTGATCGACGATGGAAAAGCTAAAATTACGGACACTATAAATACAGGTAATGGCATAAAGTATTATGCAGGCAGAGCCATGCGAGATCACAATGCTCATAAAGGTGGTTATCATACTATAACACTTGGCCAAGCTTTACATGCCTCTTCCAATGTTGGTATTTCATCAGCTGTATACAAAGCTTATGGTCATAATCCGTCCGAATTTGTCGATAAATTATACAAAATGGGATTGAACGAAGATATGAAAATTGAAATTCCTGGTAGTTCTGGTCCACTTGTCAGGCATCCGAAAGATAAATCGAGATATTGGTCTAAAACCACATTGCCTTGGATGTCAATTGGATATGAATCGCAAGTTCCGCCAATTTATATGTTGGCTTATTACAATGCCATAGCCAATCATGGTAAGTTAATTCGTCCACATTTTGTAACTTCAATTATGCAAAATGGTCGTATTGTGAAGTCATTTGGAACTGAAACTGTAAGAGAATCTATTTGTAAACCTTCGACTTTGAAAATAGTTCATGAAGCCTTGTTAGGTGTGGTTGAAGGCAAATTGGGAACAGGTCATGCAGTAAAATCAAAATATGTAAGAATTGCTGGAAAATCAGGAACTGCACAAATATCCAAAGGTGGTAAGGGCTATAAAGATGGTGGTGTCAATTATTTGGTTTCGTTTTGTGGATATTTCCCAGCTGACAATCCCCTTTATACTTGTATCGTTGTCATTCGCAATCCGAAAAAAGGCTATGCATCCGGTGGAACTATGTCGGGATCGGTATTTAAAAGTATAGCAGAACATACAATGGCATTAAAATCGAATTTGAAACCAGAAAATATGGTGCTGGATTCGACACTAATCTTTCCTTATTTTCCCGTTGGGAAATCAGGTAATTACAATGCACTTGAAACTGCTATGACAAACTTGAATTTGAAGTGGGAAGGTAAAGCATCTGATTGGGTCAAAACCCAAAACGAAAATGATTCAATGAGTATTGAACCATTAACTTTAAATAGAGATTTAGTGCCTGATTTGATAGGGATGGGGGCCAAAGATGCCATGTTTCTTTCTGGACAGTCTGGACTTAGGGTACAACTAATAGGAAAAGGAAAAGTAGTTTCGCAAAATCCATCGCCTGGGAAACCTTTTCAAAGAGGCGAGATGATAAGGTTGAGTCTGGAATTGTAGGATAGTTACGAGTAGACGAGTTAACAAGTAAACAAGAAGGCGGAGGCAAGGGCTTAGGCTAGGAAAAAGAAATTACTCGATATTGCCTTTGTTAAAAATATTGCGAGTTACATTTTGAAATATTAAATACATTATAAACCAATGAATTTAAAGACATTAATACAACATATAGATTTCAAGAAGATTATTGGTGAAACTGATATTCAGATTTCTGAAATCGTTTTTGATTCTCGCAAAGTTGAACCAAATTGCGCGTTTGTTGCTACCAAGGGAACTGCGAACGATGGTCATGTTTTTATAGCAATGGCTATCGAAAAAGGGGCTAAGGTTATTGTTTGCGAAGTTCTACCCGAAGTACTTTTCCCTGAAATATGTTATCTATTGGTTGAAAATAGTTCGTTTACATTGGGTTTAATGGCTGCCAATCGGTATGGAAATCCTTCATCGAAAATTACTTTGGTTGGAGTTACGGGTACAAATGGAAAAACAACTATTGCCACTTTGCTATATGAAACATTTAGAAAGTTGGGTTATAAAGTGGGATTGTTGTCGACTGTATGTAATTATATCGATGAAAAAGCGATTGAAGCAACTCATACTACGCCCGATTCACTGACACTGAATCAATTGTTGGCTGAAATGGTGGATGCTGGTTGTACTTATGTTTTTATGGAAGTTAGTTCACATGCCGTTGATCAGCATCGCATAGCTGGATTAAATTTCAAGGGTGGAATTTTTACCAATTTGACACGCGATCACATTGATTATCATCTAACTTTTGAAAATTATCTGAAAGCAAAAAAACGCTTTTTCGATGAATTAGAAGTGGATGCATTTGCGTTGACAAATTTGGATGACAAAAACGGATTAGTCATGCTTCAAAATACAAAAGCTGAGAAGCATACTTATTCTTTGCGAGGAATGGCCGATTTTAAAACAAAAATTATTGAACACGGATTCGAAGGAATGCTACTCGATATGAATAACCGAGAAGTGAATGTTTCATTTATCGGAAAGTTCAATGCTAGTAATTTATCTGCTGTATTTGGTGCAGCGGTGCTTTTGGGACAGGAAGAATTGGAAGTTTTGCGCATTATCAGTTCACTTCATTCAGTTTCAGGTAGATTTGAAACCTTACATGCACCTGCTGGTTATACTGCCATTGTCGATTATGCGCATACGCCAGATGCTTTGAACAATGTAATTTCAACTATCAATCAGATACTTGAAGGAAATGGTAGACTGATTACGGTGGTTGGTTGTGGTGGTAATCGCGACAAAGGAAAACGCCCAATGATGGCACGTGAGGCTGTGGATGGAAGTTGGAAAACCATTCTCACATCGGATAATCCACGTTTTGAAGAGCCACAGGATATTTTGAACGATATGTTGGCAGGGCTTGATATTACTCAAAAATCAAAAGCCATCACCATTGTGGATAGGAGGGAGGCCATTAAAACTGCTTGCGCTATAGCTCAACCTGGCGATGTAGTCTTGGTTGCGGGTAAAGGACACGAAGATTACCAAATAATTCAAGGCTTAAAGCATCACTTCGACGACAAAGAAGAAGTAAGAGCTTGCTTCTAAATTAAAATTAAATTATTGTTTATCAATAAATTCAGCATATTATGTTATACCATCTATTCCAATATCTTGATAAATTTTTAGATATTCCCGGTGCTGGAATGTTTAATTTTATCTCCTTTCGTACTGGCTTAGCATTTATTTTGGCATTGTTGCTATCTACTATGTTTGGTCGGCGAATTATCGATTACCTCCAAAAGAAACAAATCGGCGAAACGATTCGTGATTTAGGTTTGGAAGGTCAAATGAGCAAAAAAGGTACTCCAACGATGGGTGGTATTATTATTATTATTGCCATTTTGGTTCCGACTATTTTGCTGGCTGCTCTGAATAACGTGTACATTATATTGATGATAATCACAACTTTATGGCTTGGTTTTATCGGTTTTATGGACGATTATATCAAGGTATTCAGAAAAAATAAAGAAGGTTTAAAAGGACGTTTCAAAATAGTAGGACAAATTGGTTTGGGTTTAATTGTCGGACTTACCATGTATTGGAGTCCAGATATCAAGATTCGGGAGAATATTGAGGTGAAAGGAAAAACCACCCGAGTAGAGGATGTAGTTTACGCTAAACATGATGTAAAATCTACCCAAACAACCATTCCGTTTTTCAAAAATAATAATCTTGATTATGCCGATGTGTTTAATTGGGCTGGCGAAAAGGCACAGGATTATGGCTGGATATTTTTTGTATTAGTTGTTATTTTTATTGTTACAGCAGTGTCGAACGGTGCTAATATGACTGACGGCTTAGATGGTTTAGCAACAGGGAGTTCGGCAGTGATGGGAGTCACGCTCGGGATTTTAGCCTACGTCTCGGGTAACGTGAATTATGCGGGCTATCTGAATATCATGTATTTGCCCGGAACTGGTGAGCTGTTGATTTTTGCTGGGGCATTTATTGGTGCGACTATTGGTTTCCTTTGGTATAATTCATTTCCAGCTCAGGTTTTTATGGGCGATACTGGTAGTTTGACCTTGGGTGGAATTATTGCAGTATTTGCACTTTTGATACATAAAGAATTGTTGATTCCGATACTTTGCGGTGTGTTTTTGGTAGAAAATCTTTCGGTAATGACTCAGGTAGGTTATTTTAAACTAACCAAAAGATTTAAAGGCGAAGGAAAAAGAATTTTTAAGATGGCGCCCTTGCATCATCATTTTCAGAAGCAAGGAAATGCTGGCATTCAGGCTATGATTCAGAAGCCTTTACAAGCCATGCCCGAATCCAAAATTGTAATCCGTTTCTGGATAGTTGGAATTATTTTGGCAGCGGTAACGATTATTACTTTGAAGATTAGATAAGATGAAAAGAATTATAGTTTTAGGAGGAGGCGAAAGTGGCGTTGGTGCTGCTATTTTATCCAAAAAGCAAGGTTTCGAGGTTTTCTTGTCAGATTCATCTGAAATTAAAGCCGATTATAAAACTCAATTGGAACAAAATGATATTTCGTGGGAAGAAAAGCAACATAGCGAGGAGAAAATACTGAATGCGGATGAAGTAATTAAAAGTCCAGGAATACCAGATAAAGCTCCAATTGTTAAAAAGTTACTAGCTCAGGGAACGCCAGTGATATCCGAAATTGAATTTGCAGGACGGTATACCAAAGCCAAAATGATATGTATCACGGGAAGTAATGGAAAAACTACCACCACCATGTTAGTTTATCATATCCTTAAAAGTGCTGGACTGAATGTTGGTTTAGCAGGGAACGTAGGGAAAAGCCTCGCTTTGCAAGTGGCAACGGAGCATTTCGATTATTATGTGGTCGAGTTAAGTAGTTTCCAGTTGGACGGTATGACTCAATTCAAAGCTGATATTGCCATTTTACTGAATATTACGCCAGATCATTTGGATAGATATGATTATAATTTTCAGAATTATGTGGATTCAAAGTTCCGTATTACACAGAATCAAACTCCCGAAGATGCTTTTATTTTCTGGGGAAACGATCCTGTAATCAAGGCAGAACTTGCCAAACGAAATATACAATCTCTGATGTATCCATTTGCAATAGAGCGTGATGAGAAAACAAAAGCATTTATCGAAAATGATGAAATGATAATAAAAACCCTTCAAGAATATTTTAGTATGCCTAAAACAGATTTA
>JBBRHJ010000241.1:0-6004 GCA_038222885.1 Bacteroidales bacterium
TGCCAAAGGTTTTTGATTCCATGGCTGGTTCCCCAGACTGATGATTTTGAGTAAAACCACCACATCCAGAGGGCTCATTGTGGGTTGTAGTGTTTTCATATTTCAATATTCCATATTCCGATATGCAATATTATATTTTTATCTCCTGAAATACAAATATTTATAAGTATATATTCCGTATTCCGATATGGAATATTTATCTATTTTGAATAGATTCTCTTTCGTTTAGCTTGAATTTTAAATTATAAGGTTGTTCTCAATTAGAATTCATCGTTCTGATAAAACGGAATATTATCATTCGGATCGTCCTCAAAAAATCCAATAATCAGCGGGAAACGCAATTTGAGCCTAACGGCTGGCTTAACTGTATCCTGCCTAGCGGCTGTTTAAGGATTTGGGTTTAATACATGTTCCACTTGTTTTCTACCAAAGAGACCAATTAATCTGACAATTTTCAATTTGTGTGTTTTAATTTTGACTTACAAGTTGAATAAATATTTTTTCGGCGAAATCCCCTCACAAAAGTAATGTAAGGGTTGAGAACGAAAAAATATAACTACGATTAAATCAGAGCTTCCAAACTGAAAGTGTATGTGCAAATAAAGGTTTTCACATATTATTTTTCTTTTTCCCTGTTTACTTTGTTCTGCATAAGTTTTAGTTTCATTTCCCTGATTACCTGCAGGGGATGCTTCCCCTGTTTGATTGCTGCCGCTTGAATCGCTGCTGCTACTTTGAGTTTCGTTTCCTCGTTCATCATCTCTGTTTTTCACCAAAGTTGTTAAATAAAAATCAATTCATTGATAAGTAATCAAAGAATATCCAATGTCGTTGTCCAATTGACTTATATATAGCTACATGCCTAACATTTCATCATCGTCCAGAATGAGCTCACCAATGTGATGAACTACTTCGTAAATTTCCATTCCCTTTTTATAAATGGGAAGCTCTTTGGGATCTATATCGTTTTCGTCGTCAAACATTTTTGTTATTTAATTCTGATACAAAGTCCTCAATTCCGATCATACCATTTCCGTTCAACCACATCATAGATATAAAAGCCTTCATTTCGCGGATGTGGGACTTCAATCATTTTCTGTTTTGTGTTTGTTGTCTCATACTGACTATCGTCCCATTCTTCGGCTTCACTATCATGTCTTAAGTATGATAAGCCAAAAGCTACGACTAGCATATAAAAGTCTTTGTACCATTTCTTTGATACATTTTTTACTTTATCCTGATTAGGAGCGAAACTGTCAACTCCATAAGGACTTAGATAGGTTTGTGTTGCACCATTATTAAAGATTAATATGTCATTCCATGATTTCAATTTTGGGTGTTTAATCCCCCCACCATATATCAAACAAGGTTTTCCATCGTAAGCTTTTAAAACATTCTGGTAATTAAATTTTGGAACCAAGGCTTGCCAAACAGGTTTAGAAAATAATATTTTCAATTCTCTGTTTATATGGCATTTTACTCCATTTGAACATTGGATATATTTCTTGTCGTCTTTCCAGTTCCCGGAATCAATCAATTCGAAGATTTGGTTCTCGACTTGATTAATTTCATTTTGATTAAGCCCAATATCATCCATATAGCTCATATAGATATTGTTACTTGCAACCATCAATGATTCAGATGCCAGGTATTTAATTTTACTTTCGGCATCAATATTGAAAAATGAAATATCTGAAGTACCCCCACCAATGTCTATCGCAGCATAAAGTCCGGTATTTAGTTTTTTCGTTTGAATTAGATATAACAATCCGGCAGCACTTTCAGGAGAAACTGAAATTTTATACTTGCCTAAAAATTCACTGAAGTTATTCTCTGAATCTATAAGCTCCTCGGTGATCCCTTTTATAATCTTTATAGCTTTATCTTTTGATAACTGAATAAACTCAGGTAAGGAATAATTTAAATGCTCCTGTAGCATTTCTGATACTAAAAGAATCATTTCGAATTTTCTTCGTCTGGCAAGATTTATTTTTTTATTCCACTCCGTAGGAACTCCCAATCGAATGAAAAACTCAACTTCTTCATTGACTGTTTGTTCTTTCTTCTTAAAGAAATTTGAGAGACTAAACTTCTTTTTTACGCTGTTGTCACTCGATTTAAGATGTTCCTTAACTTCAAGAAGTATTGAAGTAATATAAATTACAGATAATAACTCTGGTGCAAATTCACCAAAATTATTCTCTATGTTATAAATCGGCTTGCGATACTCACTTAAAAGATGAAAAATTGGATCTTCAGCAGAAGCTATCTTGAAATAGTTATAGGTTTGATGAATGTTGTCTCCTGTATAAATCCCATATCTAAAGGTATTATCATCTAACAAAAATACTTTTGACGGCAAAAACAATCCTTCGTTTTTAGTATTCTTAAACTCGAAAAACTCATGTAGCGAAGGGACTTTATCTAAATGATTAATGCACACCTTGGTTTGGTAGGTGCCAAAATCAAGCCCAATAACATATTGTGCCATATTATTTAACTAATTTCAAAATAGGTAATCGAAACTAAGGTATTATCCAATTCAACCTTTGTTTCCTGAATAGAATTTTTACGTTCTTCATATTCTTTCTGTATCTGGAGCAAATTACTTTTCCACATTGGAAGGACCTTCGGATCCATTTCTTTTACGCTGATCTGTTCTTCAATACGATCGATACGATGTGAATAATATTGATCAATTTGCTTGATGGATCTTAATTTAAAAGACTCAATTTTTATTTCTTCTTCAAGTTTATATTTCTCAATGGTATCTGTCAAATTGCTTGTAAACGTAGGAATAAGGTATTCGATAAAATCTGAATCAAATTCAGCAAATTGATCTATCCGTTCAGCAAATTGCTGTACTTTTCCATTCAGATTTGCTGACTGATCCTCAGTTAATACCTCAATGCCATCTTGAGCATCCAAGTAAATTGTAACTGGATATAAATACTCAAATGACTTCATATTGATTGAATTTTTCCGATTGATGATAATTTTATAAACAACCATTAAATATTCGCCGGAATTTGGCTGATAGGTATCATCCGCAGCATTTACAACAGAAAGTCTAACCTGAAATACCTGATTTACATGTAATCTTTGTTTCTCAAGAAAATTGGCAACAGCGATTGTTAACGGATGATACGCGTTGATATATTCAATCCCCGGATTCTCTCTGGCATAATTTTGATTAAATGTCAGTTGAATTTTTCGTTTATCGAGATTCGTATTTCTGAATTTACTATAAACGAATTTTAAGTCTCTATTTTGATCAAGGTTAATGTTTTCGTTTGTGAAACTTAGCAAGCGACCAGGATTATTATCGACAAAGTCAACTTCAAATAGATCAGGACTTAATTCTTTGAAAATGATCGACCCCAATTTATTTTCACAAAGCCATTGTATGAATTTCCTGATTTCAAATTCGGTGATATACTGTTTATTCTTAATGATTTGATTAATCGCATTCTGAAAGAAAACGTCATTAACCATTGAATCTGTCAGCTCAGTTTTTATTTCTTCAAGGTCATTTTTCTGCCGTTCAATAGCTAAAGCCATCGTCTCAATTAGTGTATTTTGTTGCTGAGCAGACAGATTTTTACCAAATAGTTCCATTTCCAGATTACTGAAAGCTTTATCAAACCTTAAATCATCATCCGTTAAAATACTTTCAAGATCTCCAATTGTCTCCTGAAAGATTTGAATACGGTTTAGTAACCGGGTATAAATTTGTTCTTCTATTGTATTTGCAAGTACCAAATTATAAATATGTATAAGAGGGTCTTTCTGTCCAATTCGATCAATACGGCCTATTCGTTGTTCAACGACCATTGGATTCCACGGGAGATCATAATTTACAATGGCATTGCAAAACTGAAGATCAACTCCTTCAGTACCAACTTGCGAAGAAAGAAAAACTTTAATGCTGGCATCTTCTCTGAATTGGTTTATTACTCCTTGTCGGTCTTCGGTTGGACCATAAAGTAAAATGCACTTGATTCCGCTTTTTTCAAGCTTATACTTTAGATATAGTAGGGTCTTTCGAAAAAATGCGAAAACGATTAGCTTTTTATCATTCTTCCTGACGACTTCATCAACAATTGCTTGAAACTTATCAAATTTTGAATCCTCTCCCCGCCAACTTAATGAGCCCATTTTTAATTCTTCTTCAGAAGAAAAATAGGCTGGTAAACAACTTGAAATTTGCCTTTTCTTCATTACCAAAGCAAGTGGTTCTCCGTCATAATCATTAATTACATCATTATAAGCATCACCCTCCCTCTCTGATAATTTAATCATGAAACTGTGAGGGGTTCGGGTAGTGAGAATTCCTTCTGTCGTTACGTCCTTTTTTCGTGTTCGGGTATAAATATGATTTAATGTATTTAGGTCGGTTAAATCTTTCTGTATGGAAGTTAATACAGAATATTCTGTATTGCCCAATAAAAGATTATTACAAACCCGGTTGAAGAGTGGATCCTTTGAAAAATATTCTCCTATTTTGATGTTGTTTACATACCGAAACTCATCGCCGATACTAACCGAAAAAGGGACTTCGGAACTAATCAATTCGTCGTGAATCTCCAGTAAGCTATCCCGTTTATTTAAGCGCGATACAGCCCTGATAAATGGCTTGTTTATGTGTACCGCGTTTTCAAATTCTTCCCATTTGTAATATGCTTTTTCGTCAATTAGCTTGATCAGATTGAATAAGTTCTCGATTCCGGTCATCATGGGGGTTGCTGTTAAAAAAACACAGGCTTTTGATGCGTCAATAACCTTTTTCAGTCCTCTATGACGTAAATTAGGATTTCGAACGTAATGAGCTTCATCGCAGACCACAAGATCCAGAAAAAGACCACTATTTTCAATTGCCATTAAAAATGGATTTTGATCCGGTGAATTGTCCGGATCTTTTGACTTTACCCGAATCATGTCGTAAGTAACTATGGCTTTAAAATCCTCTCCGCTAGCCTGTGCATGATTGAATGAAGAAATCAGATCTTTTTTATTGTCCATGATTTTAAAATAGAAATTGAATTTTTCTTCCATTTCTATCTTCCATTTGTCCTTCAATGACTTCGGGCAAACAATTAAGGCATTTTTTAACTCCTTCCGACCAGCTAACTCAAGCATGATATGTCCAGCTTCAATGGTTTTTCCCAATCCCACTTCATCGGCAACCAGTATCCTTCTATTGGGCGAATTAAGAAGTTTAATCAGGGGCTTATACTGATAAGGTTTGAACATTGTCCTTGATGCCAGTAAAGTTGACAATGTATTGTTTGTAGAGTTTCTAACTTTATGAAATGTTGAAACAAGACTAAGTTTCTCATAGCTTTCGCACTGATTAGCAGCTAATAGCTGCCACGCATTCTGAACAGGAATAAATTTCCGTAATTGCTGTTCGGGGTGGGTACTAAAATTGCCATTAGGAAATATTATACCGTAAAACATATTCCCTGATGAAGATGGCTCTATACGCTGAATGAATCCAATGTTTTCAGGACTTTCAATTGAATACACCGGATCGTTAATTTGATATTTAGTCATGGGTTATAAGCTTAAAATTATTCACTCACTTTTACCGCTTTTCCAAAATCAGCCAGATTGTTAATGTCAACATCATCAATCAATTTACGTTCATGCAATTCATTTAGTAATTTTTCATTCTGAAGGTCTTCGAATGTAATATCACTAAAATCTATTTTTATACCAAAGACTTTCAACAATTCAAAGGCTTTTGGCCACTTGATGTTGTATATTGTTTCGTTTGCCAGATTAGTTGCCTCAATAACTTTATAATCTTCATTGTCATTCCAGAACAAATTATTCTGGTTAGATATTAATTCCGGATATTGTAGATAGAAGTCGATCAAATCCTTTTTTAGTTTTTCCTTTGTTGATTCAATTTGAATTGAAATTAGCAAAAGACTATTATTGGTGACTTCGACAAGCTCTTTTTCTAAAGATTTAATCTCCTCGACGAACTTGGGTTTAA
>JBBRHJ010000242.1:0-5905 GCA_038222885.1 Bacteroidales bacterium
CCGGAACACTTATTTTATTTTTTGCATCCATATTTTTTCTGATCCTGATTTTCAAACCCAAAAGAAAAAAAATTTAAACAAACATATTTGATTTATGCAAACAGCAGCTCAAATCCCGCACGACGTAAGTTACCTCGATTATAAAGGTAAATACAAGGGAATATTTAGTTGGATTTTCTCCACCGACCACAAGCGTATAGCGCTACTGTACCTATACTCCATGATGACCATGTTTGTTGTTGGTGTTTTACTTGGACTGGCCATGAAGCTTGAATTAATTGCCCCCGGTAAAACCATTATGGGACCGCAGACCTACAATGCGGTATTTACAGTTCACGGCGTAATTATGATTTTCATGATTGTAATACCAGGCCTTCCGGCAGTGTTTGGAAACTTTGTAATGCCCATAATGATTGGGGCAAAAGACGTTGCATTTCCGAAAGTGAATTTATTGTCATGGTATTTCTACGTATTGGGTGCCTTACTGGTCATAGCATCGGTACTTTTCGGCAACGGTGTGCCTGACACAGGATGGACGTTCTATGCTCCCTATAGCTTTCGGTCGGGAACCAATTTACTACCAGCTATTTTCGGAGCTTTTATTTTGGGCTTTTCATCCATTCTTACGGGTCTGAATTTCATTGTTACGATGCATCGAATGCGTGCTCCGGGAATGACCTGGTTTAAAATGCCACTCTTCCCATGGGCGCTATATGCAACAGCCTGGATTCAGTTGCTTGCCACTCCCGTGATAGGTATAACACTGGTTTTGGTTGCTCTCGAACGTATTTTCGGGATCGGGGTATTTGATCCGACTTTGGGCGGTGACCCGGTTTTATACCAGCATTTATTCTGGATTTATTCACATCCGGCGGTTTATGTGATGATCCTTCCGGCCATGGGCGCAATTTCCGAAATTATTCCAACATTTTCGCAAAAACATATATTCGGCTACAAGGCGATCATAGTTTCATCGCTGGCAATCGCCTTTGTGGGTTACTTCGTTTGGGGCCATCACATGTTTACTTCAGGAATGAGTGGCACCGCGCAATATACTTTCTCGCTTCTGACATTTATTGTTGCCATACCAAGCGCCATTAAAGTATTTAACTGGATTTCTACCATGCATAAAGGATCAATCAATCCTGATATCCCATTCCTCTGGGCGATCACATTTATTTTTGTATTCATGATTGGAGGTTTCTCCGGATTGGTGCTTGGAGCACTTGCAACCAATGTTTATGTGCACGATACCGCATTTGTGGTTGCACATTTTCACTTCATTGTTTTTGGTGGCGTCGGTTTTTCTTTCTTCGGTGCCATTCATTACTGGTTTCCAAAAATGTTCGGTCGCATGTACGACAAAGTCTGGGCAAAAGTAGGTTGGGCTTTCTTTACGGTTGGATTTCTCACACTCTATTCTCCGATGTTTTATTTGGGAATGATGGGAATGCCACGTCGTTACTACGATTATTTACCCGAATTTCACGCTGCAAATATACTTTCTTCATTGGGTTCATGGGTCATGGCTTTTGGTTTGTTGATCATTGTGATTAATCTATTCAGATCGGCCAAAAACGGTGCGATTGCACCAATAAATCCATGGAACGGAAAGACTTTGGAATGGACAGTGCCCTCACCTCCACCGGTTGAGAATTTTGAAGAAATACCTGTGTACGGGGAAAAAGACGGACCTTACGAATATTAATTATTGGAAACCAACCTATGGAACATGTAACTCAACATTCAGATCCTCATTACGATCAGGAAGCATCAAAATTGGGAATGTGGCTTTTTATATTTACCGAATTACTCCTTTTCGGAGGTTTATTTATTGTTTATTCAATTTACCGGTTTCTGAACCCTGAAGCGTTTGCAATGGCTGGCCATGAGTTGAACCCGACCATCGGGGCAATCAACACCATTGTTTTACTGGTAAGCAGTATGACTATTGCGATGTCAACTTCAGCACTTCAGAGAAAAAACAAAGGACTTACAGTGCTCCTGATTGAGATAACCATTATGCTTGCTATCGTTTTCCTCGTCAACAAATACTTTGAATGGGGTGTGAAATTCAGTCATGGAATATGGCCGGGGTCAGAACATTTGATTAATGACATGAGTAAAGGTGAAATTCTCTTTTTTGGTCTCTATTTCGTTATGACAGGGCTTCATGCTCTTCACATTATAATTGGGATGATTATTATTATTGTGGCATTAAACAGAGTTCAGAAAGGGACAGTAAATGCCGACCGGCCTTCGCTGCTTGAAAATGCAGGTTTATACTGGCACCTTGTCGATTTAATCTGGATATTCCTGTTCCCTTTATTCTATTTAATTCACTAAGAAAAAGTAACTCGAAATGGAAAAAGAAAAACATCATATTGTACCGTACAAGGTTTACTTTTACATACTGATTGCTTTGGTTACATTGACATTCATGTCAATTGGTATTGTCCATATTAACCTTGGCAGTTATTCAGTACTGGGCGCACTTATCTTTTCAACCATCAAATCAGTACTTGTTTTAACCTGGTTTATGCACCTTAAATTCGATCAGCCACTCCTACGTTTTATGGTTCTTTTCGTATTTCTGTTGTTTCTGGCGCTTACTTTTATTACATTTTTAGATTACTATTTCAGATAATATCTTATGTATATCCTATCAACCACAGCTAATGCATCAAATTTTGTAACAGGCGTTGACAATGTCTTTCTGCTGACTATGGGTATCTCAATGGTCTTCCTTGTTGGATTGACATTTGTTATGCTTTATTTCGTGTATAAATACAACCGAAAAAGGAATCCGGTCGCAACACAAATAAAGGGTAGCACTTCACTCGAAATTATATGGACAGTAATTCCGACCATCCTGGTGCTTATCATGTTCTATTATGGCTGGGCGGCATGGGCTCCGATGCAGAATCCACCCAAGGACACTTTTAACATCAAAGTGACCACACGCATGTGGAATTACTCGTTCGAATACGAAAATGGCAAACGAACCGATACCTTGTATGTGCCATTGAATAAGGCTGTAAAACTTGGACTCAACTCTGCCGACGTACTACATGGGTTCTTTATTCCATCATTCCGTATCAAAGAAGATGTGGTTCCCGGACGCGAAAAAAAGGCATGGTTCATTGCAGAACATGAAGGTTACTACGATTTGTTTTGTTCAGTATATTGCGGATTAAACCATTCCTATATGTATAGCAGGGTGAAAGTTATGCCTGAAGATCAGTTTAATGCCTGGTATGTTGACACTGCCAAACAGGCCACTGCTTTAATTGAAGATACTCCATCCGCAAACGGAAAACAAATCATGAAAAATATTGGTTGTTTTGCCTGTCACTCTGTTGACGGATCAAAATTGGTAGGTCCGTCCTTTAAGGGTGTCTATGGTCATACTGCAACTGTAATAACCGGTGGCAGCGAAAGAGAAGTAGAAGTTAATGACGAATACATTAAAAAATCGATTTACGATCCTAATTCCGATGTAGTAAAAGGTTTTACTAAAGGATTGATGCAACCTTATACCGGCCAGCTTAAGGATGACGATATCGCGCTGATTATTGAATACCTGAAAACCCTTAAATGACAAAAACCGGTTTAAAATACTGGATAAAAATAATTTCGGAGCTGGGCAAAGTTAGAATTTCTTTGCCCATTGCTTTGTCTGCATATACCGGTTATGCGCTCAGCACGGGCAGGTTTGACGGAGATGCACTATTTTTAATGGCTGGTGTTTTCCTGATGTCATGCAGTTCAGGTGCCATCAACCACATTCAGGAATACAAGACCGATGCATTGATGCCACGCACTAGAAACAGACCCATCCCTTCCGGAAAAATTAGTTTAAGCGCAGCTAGACTAATTGCACTTATCTTTTTTGTAATTGGTGGAACTATTCTGATTTTACGTTTCCCGATTCTCGTATTTCTGACCAGTTTCCTGACCTTGCTATCATACAATGCAATTTATACGCCACTCAAAAAAGTGACTGCCTTTGCTGTTGTTCCGGGCTCACTGGTTGGAGCTTTACCACCATACATCGGTTGGTTTGCCGGCGGTGGCGACTGGATGAATCACCAGATATTTTGGGTAGGATTATTCTTTTTTATTGGCCAGATTCCGCACTTCTGGCTACTATTGCTAATGTTTGGGAAAGAATATGAACTGGCCGGATTTCCAAGTCTGCATTCAGTTTTTAGCGACAATCAAATTAAACGCCTGAGTTTTACCTGGATTATTGCCACTGTCGCCACTGCACTGGTTGTCGCAGTTCATGTTATTAGCGGAAGTATATTGATGTTTTTTCTGCTCATTTATATTTTTTACGTACTTTTCTCACTTTCAGGAAGTATACTTTTGAGAAATGATATGAAAGTTCGTCCGGCATTTTTAAAACTTAATTTTTTATACCTGTTGATGATGGTTATTCTTATTGCAGACAGTTTGTTTTAATAAAAGTATCGTTTAATTTGACTTTCATATTTTAGTTGAGTAGTAAGTGTTTTTAAACAAAACCAAACAATCATTGTTTTTAAATGCAAAGCCTTGAAGTAAAAAATCAAAAATGTAACCGTCAATTTTTTAAATTAAATGTCATGAAAAAATACTTTTTTATAGCGATTATCGCAATTGCAATTTCTGCTTGCAATGCACCAAAAAAACCAGTTGAAAAAACTGAAGCACCGGCAGTGATGGTAGAAACCAATCTTCGCGTTGAAGGCATGTCGTGTACCGGATGTGAACAGACCATTGCCAAGGGGGTAAACGAATTGGCCGGAATCGACAGCATCAGTGCCAATCATTTGGATTCGACTGCATTTGTTCGATTCGATTCAAACAAGACAAATCTTGCTGAAATTACCAAAGCAATTGAAGGTAGAGGTTATGAAGTTGTTCCTGAAACCAAAACTGAAGTACCGGCAAATGCGGTTCAGTAATCAGTAAAATATAACTAACCAACTACTTCAGCTAATTGTATTGACTGAAGTAGTTGGTTAATTTATCCGACAGCTGATTTAAAATTGGTTTGGTAAAAAGCACAAACATATCCTGTGCCGGAGGTGGCATCAATACTTTATTATTCAGGATATTGCTCAGACTATTATCCAGCACTTCATTGTCGCCCACGAAAATTCCGTATTTATTTACCCAGGTAAATTGTCCCGGAATTTTATCGGTAAAAACAATCTTTTTCGACTGAAATTCAACCGCTTTTAATTCAAGCAAACCACCGGAACCCACCTGATCAGTTACAATTTTGATTTTGCCTTTTTTCATTACCTTTCTGGTGCGGGTCGCTATTGAATCTTTCGAAATTTTTACCTGGTACTTTTCTTCCACTTCTTTCGACAAATCTTTTTCCTCTTCAAAATGCTGGGGACGATCGATAAAGAAATCGTAGAAACCCATTTGTAAAACCATATCCGGATATTTCAATTTCGAATTTTCAGCCTGTTCCGGAGAATAGAAATGTACAAAATCCTTTTCCTGGAACCGCTGATTCAGCATCTGAAAAACATTATCGTAGAAAAACTGGGCCGAATACTCGAATTTGCCGTTTACCGGAATTTGTTCAACAACAACATTCAGCGTTGCCAAATCTTTCGATTCTTGTATTTTTTGTTTGGTATCCTTAAACCCACGGACCAAACCATCGGCATTCTGAAAATTGAAGAAGGCTTGTTTGGCCGATTCGCGGGTTTTTCGCCCAAGCGCATCCATGCCTGCATCGTAAAATTCCTGAGCAGCCCGATTTTGAACATCGGTCATTTCTGAGGTGTAATTTTTAGGTGAAGGCACCAAATTTCTGGCAGCAGGAATTCTCCGAATCTGATCAGACATCTGATTAACTGTCTGCATAATTTCCAGCGTTCGTTTCCATTTGAACGGA
>JBBRHJ010000243.1:0-5859 GCA_038222885.1 Bacteroidales bacterium
ACAGACAATTTAAATACAGGTGATTTTTCCAAAATTGACATTCTACTTCCAAATGAAAATCAATTGAAAAAGTTTCACGATACAGTTAATCCTTTATTTGAAAAGATATATACAAACCAAACCCAAATCCGCACCTTAACCCAAACCCGTAATACACTTCTGCCAAAGCTTATGAGTGGTGAAATACATCTGAACATGATTTAAAAATGATTACAAGATGGACACGATTTTGAAAGATAAGCTTTTTGATGAGAATGAAGAAATAAACAAATTGACACACAAGATTATTGGGTGTGCCATGCAGGTTCATCGTGTGTTGGGCAATGGATTTCAAGAAGTTATTTATCAACGCTCATTGGCTATTGAAATGCGTTTTGCTGGATTGGAATTTGAACGTGAAAAAGAAATGAAGATTTATTACCGCGATATAGAAGTGGGAACAAGACGTGTAGATTTTTTTGTAGAAAATAAAGTCATGGTTGAGCTAAAAGCAGTCGAAAAACTGGAAGATGTGCATAAAGCTCAAGCAATAAATTATTGTGAAGCCTACAATATTGCCGATGGGTTATTGATAAACTTTGGCGGTAAAAGTTTAGATTTTAAGCGGGTTTACAATAAAAATCTTGTCAATCCAATAATCAAGTAATCGTGTTCAGACAATGTGATGAAGATGAGTGATAATCAAATAATTCGTACATTTGCAATATGTTATATTACAGAAGAAAAATAATCTTAGCTTTACTCGAAGTGTTTGAAGGACAATTAACTGCAAAAAGTTTGCAGAAATACTTGTTTTTTGTTTACCCGATATTAACTATAGGTTTAAACCCTTGTAAAAAGTAACTTATCTGAAAAATATATGAGTTAGTAATTGATCTCAAAGAAACAAAGTATAAATAAAAATGAATGCACTAGAACAATATTTAATTAAGTTGGATGCCAGCTCATACGATAGTAGGGATGTTCACACCATCAATGCGGAATTCCAAGAAGTTGTGAAAGAGCTTATGGAAAAAAGCGAAAATGATATTGCTATTATTGCAGATTTAGACAGGCAGGTGTTTTCGATTCAAAAATCGTTTGATACAAAGTTAGATATTGAAAAGGGAACAATAAATGGTTTGAGTTGGCAAATGAGTGGCACTCAGACATTGGAAGACAATAGCCTAATCCCTATTTACTGGCCGGATGTAACTAAATACACACAAGAAAACTTTGAGTATTTTGAAAAACGCTATAAGGAAAGCGAAAACTTATTTGCCAAAACCGAATACGGTTTAATGGTTTATTTTGGTGAGAAAACTCCGGCATCAAAGCATCATGATTTTAAAAGACAGCTTTGCAAAGAGCTTTTTCAGTTAAGTAAAGAGTATTATGCAAAGGCAGACATCGGTGGTGAGGGTAATCATTATGTGTTAGATTTTTTTCATTCACTTCGTATGGCATTTGGTGTAGCTCTTAAGTCTAATTTGGAACCCGAATTAACTGAGATACTCGAATATATATTTGCAATTCATCAAAGTTGGGATGTATCAAAAGAAGGTACACTTCGAATATTACTCGATCTTTCAGAGTTGTTGTCTGATAATTTTACACTATCGAACAAGACAATTGATTTTGAAAAGGTAATTGAGAAAAATTTAGAAGGAGCAGCAGAGTTAGAGAAAACTTATATTTGGGGTGCTATTTATGCTATCGATCAGAATATAAGTATTGAGCAAAAAAGAAAGCAACCGGTTGCAGCATTATTAGAATATAAAGCAAAATTATATGAAAAGCTTGCTATTGAAGCTGAAACAAATGGTAGTTTAGCTTGTGTAAACTTTGCAGAAAAAGCATTACGCATATATCAACAGCTAAGCTCAGCTAAAGAAATTGAACGTCTTGAAAAGTATTATGCAGTATTAAGAGGTAAATTTAGGCTATCCGAAATAAGACAGGAGTTACCCAAGGAATATATTGATACTATGGATGAATTTATTTATAAAACAATAGCTGAAAATGATGAAATTGGTATAATAAAGCACTTTATAAGTACTCCATGGTATGATTCAATTCAAAATATTAAAGAACGATCGATAGAGTTAAGCAAAAAAACAGTATTCTTATCCATGCTACCAACTTCGGTAATGGATAAATTTGGAAATACTGTTGACGTTTTCAGAACAGAAGAAGAAAAAGAATTGTTTAGCTTTTGGAATTCTTATGGTTTTAATTTTCAGATAGGGACACAAAATATGCAACGATTTTTTATAGAATCATTTAGAGCTGGAAAATTAAACTATAAAACAGTTTTAGAATACCTTGAAAGTACTTGGTACAATGATGCTATAGTTCGGAATTATCATGGAAAGACAGTGGAAGTGAAACCGATTGATACTTTAAAGCCAGGATTAAAAAGGATATTCGAAGAGCTTGATAAATTTGAAGCTGAAAGTACTTATCAATGTGATTTTGTAACAATAACCGATAGTCTTACTTTAAAAGTTGAGGGTCTTTTACGTTATTTCTGCGAAAAAATTGGTATCGCAACATTCAAAACAAGACAAAAGGGAGCAGATAAATTAGTAATGGAAAAATTACTTGATGATTTATTGGCTAATATCGCTCATGAACCACCAATAAATCCTGATCAAAAAACTAATTTTGATGAAGAGGATAGAATGTACATTAAATATGTAATGGCTGAAAAATCAGGTATGAATCTTAGAAATGAAGTTGCACATAGTTTAATGGATATTAATGAGTATTCATTTATGAATGTTGTTGTTCTTTTCTGTATTATAATGAAATTAAGTAAATATAAATTTGTGGAAGGAGGAAATAAAGATGTTAGTAGTAAATGAACCTTTAGCTGAATATAAAAAAGCGGGTTGGAAAATTCAGTTAAATATGAATCTGTTTCAAGACAATATTGAAGATATAGATAATGGAACTATTGTCTTTTGTCAACCAACCAGTTTGCGATTCAGGATTTTAGCAGATAAACCCAAAATTAAGTTATCGTCACTCAGAGGTAAAACAAGCCTGATGAGTGAAAAAGAAATTGATGACCAAATCTCTAACTTACGAACTGAATGGGACAGAAATATTTAATAGATACCTGTGCTGTAGTAAAATACCTTAGCGAATCATTACCGGTTAAAGCTTTATCTTTCATGGATGAAGTTATTGATGATGATTGTAGAGTGTCATTTATAACAAAGATTGAACTATTAGTATGGAATTCTCCAAACCCAGATGATATAGTTATCAGGAAAGAGTTCATTTCCGGTTCAAGAGTATATTATATCGATGATGCAATTATTAATCATGCTATAAAAATAAGAAAAGCAACCAATATAAAACTACCTGATGCTATCATTGCTGCAACTGCAATAACTAATAATTGTACTTTAGTATCAGATAATGATACTGATTTTAATAAAGTCATTCCATTAGGCCTTACTTACCTTAATCCAAGAACAGCATTCAATTGATATAAATCCGGCTATTCCATGAAACCCATCACCGAAGATAAAATAGAAACTTTTGCCATAGAAGTGCTTCAATCTATTGGTTGGGAGTACGTTCATGGTTTGGCTATTGCGCCCGGAGCAGAGCAAGCCGAAAGAGAGAATTTTGAACAAATTATTCTTATCGATCGGTTGCGCAAGTCGGTTGCTATTTTAAATCCTGATATTCCGCAAGATGCTCAAGAGCAAGCCATACAAAAGGTAATGCGTATTTATTCTCCCGAATTATTGCACAACAACGAAAGCTTTCATCAGCTTTTGGTAGAGAAAGTAAAAATTCCTTATCAGCAAAATGGGTTTGAACGCAGTTATGAAGTTGCATTGGTCGATTTTGAAAATCCGATGAACAATGCATTTCTGTGCGTAAATCAATACATTATCGTTGAGAAAAACCAAAACAAACGACCAGACATCATTCTGTTTGTAAATGGCATTCCATTGGTAGTTATTGAATTGAAAAATGCAACTGACGAAAACGCCACCATGCGAAAAGCGTTTGACCAGTTGCAAACCTACAAAGCCACTATCCCAAGTTTATTTACTTATAATGCCATCTGTGTAATATCCGATGGTCACGAATGCAAAGCGGGCAGTTTGTCAGCGGGTTTTTCCCGTTATATGGCATGGAAAACATCCGACGGCAAAAAGGAAGCTTCACGTTTTAGCCCTCAACTAGATGTGTTGCTGAAAGGAATGATGAACCCTTCTACCCTATTGGATTTGGTTCGTAACTTCATTGTTTTTGAGAAGAACAAAAAAGAAGATCCCAAAACTGGCATTACGCAAATTGAAACCGTTAAGAAGTTAGCTGCATATCATCAGTATTATGCAGTAAACAAAGCGGTAGAATCTTCCATTGTTGCTTCAGGCGCAAACGGAGATAAACGTGGTGGTGTGGTTTGGCACACACAAGGTTCGGGGAAAAGTTTAAGTATGGTTTTTTATTCGGGCAAGCTAATTACTGCACCCGAAATGCAAAACCCAACCATTTTAGTAATTACCGACCGCAATGATTTGGATGATCAACTTTTCGATACTTTTGCCAACTCCAAGCAATTGCTCCGACAAGAACCGGTTCAGGCGAAAGACCGTGAGCATTTGAAAGAATTATTAAAGGTAGCAAGCGGTGGAATTGTATTTGCCACCATCCAGAAGTTCTTGCCCGAAGACCAAAAATCGGTTTACGAACAACTGTCTGAACGTAGAAACATTGTTGTAATTGCCGATGAAGCTCACCGTACACAATACGGTTTTGAAGCATCTATCAAAGATATAAAAGACAAAGAAACACAAGAGAAAATCGGTCAACGAATTGCTTATGGTTTTGCCAAATATATGCGCGATGCCTTACCCAATGCAACTTATATTGGTTTTACAGGAACACCTATTGAAGGAACAGACATAAATACACCTCAAGTTTTCGGTCAATACGTGGATGTATATGATATTTCGCAAGCGGTTGCCGATGGCGCAACGGTTCGAATATATTACGAAAGTCGATTGGCAAAAGTAAATTTAGATGAAGAAGGCAAACGATTAATAAAAGAATTCGAAGATAGTTTAGACCAGGATATTGATGTTACCGACCAACAGAAAGCAAATGCAAAATGGACTACATTGGAATCCATTGTTGGTAGTAACAGAAGATTAAAAAACTTAGCCAAAGATATTGTAAGCCACTTTGAACAACGCCAAAAAGTATTTGAAGGCAAGGCTATGATTGTATCCATGAGCCGTAGAATTGCTGCCGCATTATACAAAGAACTGGTTTCGTTGAAACCCGAATGGCATGATGACGATTTCAATAAAGGAGTGTTGAAAGTGGTAATGACTTCTTCGTCATCAGATAAAATGATATTTGACGATGAAGATCCAACAGCGTTGGTTATTCCAAAAGAAATGCGCACGACCAAATCTGATAGAAAAATTCTTTCGGACAGAATGAAAGATGAAAATGACTCTCTGAAAATGGTCATTGTCTGCGATATGTGGCTCACTGGTTTTGATGCACCATGTTTAAATACCTTATACATTGATAAACCGATGAAAGGACATAGCCTAATGCAAGCCATTGCAAGGGTTAACCGTGTTTATAAAGATAAGCCAGGCGGTTTAATTGTTGATTATCTGGGCATAGCAAATGATTTAAAAAAGGCACTTTCTTTTTATTCCGCTGCCGGAGGACAAGGACAACCCACACTGCATATTGCAAAAGCTGTTGAATTGATGAATGAAAAATTCGAAATCGTTCAACAATTCTTTAATGAAAAAGCAAAAACACAAAAGGATATTGTTGCTGAAGAGCCCGAAGCTTATTATGCCAACAGTTTCAGGTTTAATTACA
>JBBRHJ010000244.1:0-5798 GCA_038222885.1 Bacteroidales bacterium
TACAGCTTCCGTTATTTCTTTTGTTGAAAGCTCGGCAAGCATACTCAAAACCAGTTCTTTATTGGTCATGTTGTCGCGGAGATTTTCCTTTTTCAATCCTTTGAATTGTCGGTATTCACGAGCCGTTTTGTCTGCCCATGTTTTGTAAATAATATCAGTAAGCGTAGCAAATTGTACACCCTCCTCTAATCCGTGGCGTTTCCATTCATCGGTTAAGTCTTTACGAATTTCTATACTTTTCAGGCGTTGATTGATCCAACTTTCGGAGTAGCCTAATTGTTTGTATTGCAACAAAGCCCTATCGATAGTAAGTTCAGGGTCTTGCATTTCGTCCAGACGTTCTTTGGCCACCTGAGCCAACCACTGTTTAAATGGTTCTGCTTTGGGCGAAGGAATGGATTGGATCAATCGAAAAAGTTGTTCGGTGTCGGCAACATCAGTAATACGCATTTTGCCATCATCTGCTGGCATTTTCAACTGTCCCAATTTATGGGACAGTTCACTTCCTTCGGTCTTTAATTTTGTTTTTAAAACATTCCAGTATTTACGAGGTCTGGGACTATCTGTCAGTACTTCAACTACATCGATTACTGAGAAATACCATTTCTCTTGTTCGTCATCCCATACGGTGCGAACTAATTTCTCATCGAAAAGCTTGATTTCATTCTTTTGAGTCATATAGTGACGGTTTTTAAAAATGTAACTGTAAAGATAGTTATTTTAGTCCTGAAATTTAAAGAAATTTTGAGAGATTTTCTTGTCGATTTTAATTATTATATTTGCACTCATATTTTTTTATTAAAAATTATTGGAATGAAAGTAAATGATAATACAGCTGTTTTGCTAATTCACTGTCCTGATAAACCAGGGATTTTGGCAGCAGTTACCGAATTTATAAATCAGCACAAAGGCAATATACTCTATCTGGATCAATATGTAAACCGCGAGGAAAAGATTTTCTTTATGCGTGTGGAATGGGATTTAACTGACTTTCAAATTCCCAAAGAGAAAATTGAAGACTATTTTCAAACGCTTCTTGCGACGCGCTACGAAATGAGTTACCGACTTTATTTCGCAGATACTAAGCCACGCATGGCTATTTTTGTTTCTAAAATGTCACATTGTCTTTACGATTTATTAGCTCGATATTCAGCTGATGAATGGCGGGTGGAAATTCCAATCATTATCAGCAACCATCCTGATATGGAATCAGTTGCCAATCGTTTTGGAATTGAATATCATTATATGCCCATTACCAAAGAAAATAAGGCAGAACAGGAGGCAAAACAATTGGAATTGCTAAAATCCCATAAAATAACGTTTTGCGTATTGGCTCGATATATGCAAATCCTTTCGCCTGATTTTATTCGCAATTATCCTGATAGAATTATCAATATTCATCATTCATTCCTGCCTGCTTTCGCCGGAGCCAAGCCCTACCACGCAGCCCACGAAAGAGGTGTGAAAATTATTGGTGCCACAAGTCATTATGTAACAGAGGATTTAGATGCGGGACCAATTATTGAACAAGACGTTACACGTATTTCGCACAAAGACAACATCGAAGAATTAATTAAAAAAGGTCGCGATTTGGAAAAAATCGTACTTTCGCATGCCGTAGAGAAGCATATCGACCGAAAAATTCTTGCTTACAAGAACAGAACAGTTGTTTTTCAATAATTTTCTCTATTTTTGTAAAATCAACATATTGAATTTCAACATTTAAAGTACAATATTATGGAAGTTACCCGATTATTTGACATTTTGGATAAATACCTTGTGGATTATCCAACACAGGAAGTAGCCTTGGCCGCAAAACGGAATGGGGAATGGCGTAAATATAGTATCAAAGAATATGTAGAATTGACCAATTGTCTGAGTTACGCTATGTTAAAATTAGGTGTAAAGCCCGACGATAAAATTGGAATAGTGAGCGGAAATCGCCCCGAATGGAATATGTTAGATTTCGCAATTATGCAGATTGGAGCAATTTCTATCCCAATCTATCCTACTATCAGTCAAGACGATTATAAGTATATCTTGAATCATGCCGAGATGAAAATAATCTTCATGGATGGTAAGGAATTGCGTTCAAAACTAAAACCGATTATACCCGAAGTGAAAACCTTAAAAGAGGTTTTCACTTTCGACAATATTGACGAAGATTTTAAAAGTTTAGATTATTTGTTTGAACTTGGGAAAGCGAATCCTGAACCAGAAAAATTGGAAAAACTGAAAAAGTCTATTCAGCCCGAATCCATGGCTACCATCATTTATACATCGGGAACTACTGGGAATCCAAAAGGGGTAATGCTTTCTCACAGCAATATTGTGAGCCAATTACTTGCACTTCAGGTTACTCCTTCTACTTGGAGTAAAACAGCACTTAGCTTTTTGCCTTTGTGCCACGCCTACGAACGTATGTTGGTGTATCTCTATCAGTATTTGGGAATGTCGGTTTATTATGCTGAAAGCTTAGCCACCATTGGAGATAACATCAAAGAAGTGCAACCCACGATGATGTCAGCTGTGCCTCGACTGTTGGAAAAAATATATGACAAACTTTATTTAGCAGGTAAAAAACTTCCATTTGCAAAACGCTCACTCTACTATTGGGCTTTTAATTTAGCTACAAAATATCAGCTCGAAGGAATGAGTGCTTGGGATCAAACAAAATTAAAAATTGCCGATAAATTGATATTTTCGAAATGGAGAGCTGCCATTGGTGGAAATTTTGATATCGTAGTTTCGGGTGGTTCGGCTATTCAATCCCATATTGCTTCGTTTTTCTCTGCAATCGGCATGCCCGTTTTCGAAGGTTACGGACTGAGCGAAACTTCACCAGTGATTGCAGTAAGTCAACGTGGTAAGAATGGTCGCAAGTTTGGGACTGTTGGACCTCCACTTCCAGGGGTAGAAGTTAAATTAGCCGAACGCGACGAAATTATTTGCCGAGGACACAATGTGATGTTGGGTTACTATAACGATCCTGAGTTAACGGCACAAGTAATAGATGCAGATGGCTGGTTTCACACTGGCGATACTGGAAGATTTACAGCCGAAGGTCAATTGATAATAACAGGAAGATTGAAAAGTATTTTTAAAACATCGTTCGGGAAATACGTTAACCCTCAGGCATTAGAATCGAAATTTACTGAATCGCCCTTTATAGAAAATATGATAGTGGTGGGCGAAAATAAAAAATTTGCTGCTGCACTCATTTCTCCTGATTTTGTGTACTTGAAATCATGGTGTGGCAAACATAAAATACCATATACTACTAATGAAGATATAGTTAATCACACACAAGTAGCACAACGTTATGCGAAAGAAGTAAAAAAATACAATGAATTCTTTGGCGATGCTGAAAAGGTAAAACGCTATCAATTGGTTTCTGAGGAGTGGTCGCAGGTGAATGGTTTTTTATCACCAACCCTGAAAATCAAGCGAAATGTTATTGAAGCTCATTATGCTGAAATAATAGAGAAATTATTTGTGTAAATTTCTCGAGTAATAAATAATTGACTGCTCCTAAACTCCCTAATTAAGGAATTTAGGAGCAGTTTTACTAAGCGATAGATTGCTAATTTATAAAAATACAATTACTTTTGTGCCGTGAAACAACGTTACTTTATTTTTCTGTCCTACAAAGGAACTGCTTATCATGGTTGGCAAATCCAGCCCAATGGTATTTCGGTTCAAGCTCTGCTTATGGAAGCTTTGAGTACGGTTCTGCGAACTACCATTGAAATTGTGGGAGCAGGTCGTACTGACACTGGCGTTCATGCTCAATTGATGGTTGCTCATTTCGATCTCGAAGGTTCTCTGGTCGAATTTCCAAACTTAATTTCTCGCCTGAATAACATCCTTCCACGTGATATTGCCGTTTCCAACATTCTACCTGTGCAATCCGATGCTCATGCTCGATTCGATGCCATTTTTCGAAAATATGAATATTATATTGTTTTTGAAAAGGATGTTTTCAAACAGGGTTTAGCGGCTCGTTTTCATGGGAATTTCGATTTTAAACTGATGAACGAAGCGGCTGCCACGCTTCTCGAATATACTGATTTTACAAGTTTCAGTAAATTGCACACCGATGCTAAAACTAATAATTGTGTAGTGAAAATGGCAGAATGGACTCAAAAAGGAGAAAATGAATGGGTTTTTACCATCGAAGCAGATCGTTTCTTGCGCAATATGGTCAGGGCAATCGTTGGCACTTTGCTCGAAGTAGGGAGAGGAAAAGTAAGTGTGGAGCAATTTAGACAAATCATAGAAGTTCAAGATCGTTGCAAAGCTGGTGTTTCTGTTCCTGCAGAAGGTTTATACTTAGTTGATATTCAATATCCTGAATCATTGTTTATCAATGAATAATTTACAAACGATATGAACCTAGTGTTCTGTTAAGGATGTTTTGACGGTAACATCTGAAATGCGTCGAACCGCTTCAAGCGATTGAACGCTACTCTCCGCACAACCGCTTGAAGCGGTTTGTCGGGTTGGAACTGACAAATTCAACTTACATAACACTAGTTTTTTCATAATACAGCACTTATCAAATTAATTTTATTGATTCCCTACCTCTTAATTCTTATTTTTCTATGTGGTTAATTCTCGCCTTAATTTCAGCACTTTTACTTGGTATTTATGATGTTAGTAAAAAAGTATCTTTACAGTCCAACGCTGTAATTCCTGTACTATTTAGTTCTATTCTGTTTTCTTGCTCCATATTGTTACCGTTTCTGCTCATTTCTATATTCGCTCCCAATTGGTTAGCCAATACGCCTTTTTATGTACCAACAGTTGATTTGCGAACTCATTTGTACTTGATTTTAAAAGCTGTTATCGTATTGTCTTCGTGGTTATTTGCCTATTTTGCCATGAAACATTTGCCTATAACTTTGGCAAGTCCGATAAAAGCTACGCAACCAGTGTGGGTAGTAGTAGGTGGCGTAATGATTTTTAGCGAAAAACTATCCGGTTTTCAAACAGCTGGTGTAATTTTAACTTTGGCTTCGTTCATCATGTTTTCGTTTGCTGGTAAAAAAGAAGGTTTCTCCATCACTTCTAACAAATGGATTTGGTTTATAATTATGGCTACGCTCACGGGAGCAATAAGTGGTTTGTACGATAAATACTTGTTGAAGCAATTCAATCCAATGGCTGTACAAACTTATTATACCTTTTATCAAGCCATTATCATGGGATTAATTACCTTGTTTTTATGGGCTCCTACCCGTAAGAAAACAACTCCATTCCAGTTCCGATGGTCAATTGCCTTCATCTCAATTTTCTTAGTTTCAGCTGACTTTGCATACTTTTATGCACTTTCACTTCCTGACTCACTTATTTCGGTAGTTTCTACCATCAGGCGGGTTGGTGTGATAGTTCCCTTCCTGTATGGTGTAATTATTATGCACGATAAGAACCTAAAACTCAAAATAATTGACATGATTGGTGTGCTGATTGGCATGCTTTTGTTGTTTCTTGGGTCGTAAGAATGCCAAAATAAAAATTTAATAAATTGAATATCAACATTATAAATACTCTCAAACAGTAGATGTCAAACAAAAATAGAAAATTATTCAAAAATGTTTGATTATTAAGAGAAAAGTTCGTATTTTTGCAAGCCCAAATAGAAAAGTAGAAATTATAAAATATATTAGATATGAAAAGCGGAATTCACCCCGAAAACTATCGCACCGTGGTATTTAAAGATATGTCGAATGGCGATACCTTTTTTTCACGTTCAACAGTTAATACCAGAGAAACTATCGAAATTGATGGCGTAACTT
>JBBRHJ010000245.1:0-5761 GCA_038222885.1 Bacteroidales bacterium
CAACACATCAGCACGCACCATACTAATTTCATCAATTACCAGCAGTTCAAGTTCCTGAATTACTTTGCGGCGGTTGCCTTGCATCTTAATCTTGTCAATCAATTCCTTGCGACCTTGCTGGTTGGGAACAAAAGGCGTAAAGGGAAGTTGAAAAAACGAGTGCATGGTCGTTCCACCCGCATTAATGGCAGCAACACCCGTTGGTGCAACAATGGCCATTTGTTTACGCGTTTGTTTTTTAAGGTTGTGTAGAAAAGTAGTTTTTCCTGTCCCCGCCTTTCCTGTAAGAAACATACTTCGATGTGTAGAAACTGCAAATTCGCGGGCTAAATGGTAAAAAGACGATAATTCTTCCATATACTTGTAAATAAAGGTATTATAAGGTTCGAAATAAGAAAATTTGTTGGCTATAAAGGCACTTGAAACAAAAATGGACGTTTAGTATTTTTCTAAACTGTCCATTATATAAGACTGCTTATCCCTTTTAGATAAGCTACTATCTATTTTAAATTCTGGTTCTAGCATAAATAGTTTGTTTGAAGAAACTATTATATAATCTATAAAGAGTCTAATTATACAAAGATAATAAGGGGAGACTTCTTTGTGATCCGTTTGCTACTAAGGGTTTCAATATAAAAAAGAAGGGTTTTCATAATATACATTATACCTTTGTAGGATTTCAATATAAAAAGAGGTTTTTTTTTAATATGCGTAGCCCCTTCGTAACAACATAACAAAAAAACAACTACCCTTATTCCCTTATTTCATAAAAACCAATAAATCAAAGCATTGTGAACCAACGTTCAGCGTAGAAAAATCTATGACTTTGCACTTACATATATAATTTCAATTAAGAACTTTTTAAAATTAGTCTTGATTGACCGAAAGGGATATGCTTGTAAATAAGATTAAACTGTTCAAATTTCTTTTTGAACAATACAAATAAACTCTCGCAAATTTCACTTACTCAAATAGATATAACGCTATCTCTTATAACTGAAATTTGCGGAATTATAAATAAATAGTGCCTACTTAAGCCAATTAAATTACCAATGAAGGCGGTGCAAATGTACGTGCACTTAATTCATTATCAATTAAATAAAGTCCTCTTCCGTCTTGTCCAAATAATTCGTAACGTTTGCATAAATCATCGGAGTTTTTTTCTTCCTCGCCTTGTTCTTTCACAAACCAATCTAAAAACTGCATGGTTTTAAAATCTTTCAATTCATAACAAACAGCATATATGTCATTGATTGATTGCGTAATATAGAGTTCGTGTTTATAAGTTTCGTCCAATACATGTTTGATACTTGTAAATACCATATCAGGTTTCGGGATTACTTCTAAAACCACTTTTTCTCCATTGTTTTGAAGATATTTTACGAATAACATGGCATGTGCATATTCTTCTTGTGTTTGAATGCCAAACCAATTTCCAAAACCATCTAAACTGCTATCGTAAAAGTAGTTAGACATGTCGAGATAAAGAAAAGAAGAATAAAATTCCCTATTTATCTGACTATTAAATAAATCAACAATTCTTTTGTTTAACATAATTATTATTTTTAAATTATTATTTTTTAACTGAGGCTAAGGCAAAGACTAAGGCAAAGGGAAGAGTTTGGAATTTGAAATTTGGAATTTGAAAAACGCCAAACTATTTTATCCTCGAATCACAACACTCTTCAAATTCTTCCAAATCTCAAACCCTTCAAATCTCAAACTTTTCAAATCCCAACCCCTTCAATTCCTACATTCTAACAATCTTCGCTCCCAAAGCGTTCAATCTTTTGTCAATTTCTTGGTAACCTCTGTCAATTTGATCTATATTGTGTATTGTACTTGTTCCTTCGGCAGCTAATGCGGCTATCAACAAAGCAATTCCAGCTCGAATATCTGGAGAACTCATCACCGAAGCCCTTAAATGCAGTTGATTTCCAAGTCCTATAACGGTGGCTCTATGCGGATCACAAAGTATTATTTGTGCTCCCATGTCAATGAGTTTATCCACAAAAAACAGTCGACTTTCAAACATTTTTTGATGAATCAGAATACTGCCATTCGCTTTGGCAGCCACCACTAAAAACACGCTTAATAAATCCGGAGTCAATCCTGGCCAAGGTGCATCAGAAATCGTCATTATGGAACCATCAATAAACGATTCGATGGTATAACTTTCTTGTGCGGGAATGAAAATATCATCATTACGTTGTTCGAGTTGTATTCCCAATCGCCTGAAACTATCTGGGATAATTCCTAAATCGTTGTAAGATACGTTTTTAATTGTAATTTCCGATCCTGTCATGGCAGCCATCCCAATAAAACTGCCTACTTCAATCATATCGGGAAGAATCTTATGCTCGCAACCAGTTAGTGATTTTACACCATCGATAGTTAATAAATTAGAACCAACTCCTGATATTTTCGCCCCCATTTTATTCAACATCTTACAAAGTTGTTGTACATAAGGTTCGCAAGCTGCATTGTAAATGGTTGTTATACCCTCTGCCAACACGGCTGTCATTATAATATTGGCTGTTCCAGTAACCGACGCTTCATCGAGGAGCATATAGCAGCCTCGAAGTTTATCGGCCTTTATTTTGTATATTTTTTTGTCGGCATCATACTCAAAATCAGCCCCTAATTTTTGTATTCCAATAAAGTGAGTGTCAAGTCGTCGTCGTCCAATTTTATCGCCTCCGGGTTTGGGAATCAGGGCTTTGCCAAATCGAGCTACCAATGGCCCTACTATCATCACCGATCCACGCAAAGATGCACTTTGTTTGTAAAAATTTTCAGTTTCTAGATAATCTAAGTCAATATTTTCAGCTTTGAAAGTATAAGTATCTGTACTTAGTTTGTCAACTTTTACTCCCAAATCACTCAATAAACCTATTAGATTATTGACATCTAAAATGTCTGGAACATTGCTAATCGTAATAGTTTCTGGGCTTAACAATACGGCACATAAAACTTGAACTGCTTCATTTTTAGCACCTTGTGGAGTTATTTCTCCATTGAGTTTAAGCCCGCCTTCAATTTTGAAAGATGCCATCGGAAATATTATTTTTTCTTAGCCTTATTTTTCTTATTGTGAAGTACATCTCTGGATTCTACTAATTTCAAGAAATCTTCTGAAATATCTAATTTCCCGTTCGATAATTGTCGTAAATCATCAAATATCTTCCGATCGTCCACCACTTCTTTGTTCCACGTTAGGAAGCATTTTTTCATTTGGTTGGCAATAAGTCTTATCAATTCATTTTTTTCTTCACCTTCGGGATATTCGCTCACTTTATCAATCATTTGTTCGACAGTGCGGCCATAATGTTGATATTTAATGCGTGAGTTTTTATAGGGAATTGGTTCCGGACGTGTATAAAGATTCTCTGCTTGTAATATTTCGTAAGGGAAATCTATATCTAATTTAAAATCGGACATGATGGCCACATGATCCCAAAGTTTGTGTTTAAAGTCGTTCACATCACGCAAATACGGAAACATATTACCCATAATATTGATAACAGTTTTAACACAGCGTGTTCTTTCCTCACGATCATCGATGGTGAGTGCATAACTTACCATTTGTTGTATATTTCGACCATATTCGGTCATAATAAGTTTTCCTTGTAATGTAGGATACTCCATATTAGTTGATTAATTTTTTTGTTGGATAGCTTGCAAAGGTAATTATTTTTTTTCAGATATGTTATTCAAAATATCTATAGCTTGATTTTTCACTTGGTAAAGTTTCCACCATGGAGTTTCGGGCAATGCATGATGTTCGGAATGATAACCAAAAAAGTAGCAACTTATTAAAGCCCAAAAATGATTTGGTGCTAAGGTGCGTGAGTTATGTGGTTGCATGTCTTGGGTATGTGGTAAACGATGTGGCAAAAATGTCCCAAAATAAAATAATTGAAAAGTGGCTAATATTGAAGGGATTACCCAAAATACAATAAGTTGTAATTCCGTAAAAAATATAAGCAGTATGTTGAAAGTTACAGCCATGAAAAGTATTTGCCATATAGTAATATACTGTTTCAGAAAACTGAACCACCAAGCAAAAAAGTTCTGATTTCCTGTTGTATAATCAGGATCGTTGGCTGTGGCAGGGTAAGCATGATGTAAATGGTGCTTGGCCAATAGCTTCGGATAATACATACCTGCAAATAACATAGTTGAAACAAAACCGATGGCATAATTTAACTTTTTGCTTTTGCAAACCGTGCGGTGCATGGAATCATGAGCAGTAATGAAAAGCCCTGTGTACAACCAAATTTGGATGAGAAAATGAACCCAAAACTTAATATCAGTCATTTCAACAGGTTGATAAAGAAGACTGTATGTCAGGTTTACAAACCAGGCAAGAAGAATGGAAAATGCAATTAATAGTCCCATATTTTTTTATTTAAACAAATGTTTAGCGTTTAGTGTTAGAGATTGAAAAGAATTTGAAGATTAAAAAGAATTTGAAGATTTGAAAATTTGGGATTTGAAAGAGTTTGGTGTTCAGTGTTTAGAGTTCAGTGTTTAGAGGTTAGCGTTCTGTGTTTAGTGTTTGGTGTTCAGTGTTTAGCGTTTGGTGTACTGTGAGGTCTGGGATTTGAAAAGCTTAGGATTTGAGTTTAACACCTCACTACCAACTACCATCTACTTACTACCTACTACCAACTACCCACTACTTAAAATAAAATATTATGCCCTTAGAAAAATATACATATCTTGCTTTGATGTTGGGAAGTTTAGTTTTCCCTTTTATTTTTAGTTTCGAAAAAAAGATTTCATTTTATCGTAAATGGAAATCCTTGTTCATAGCCATCCTTATTTCAGGTTTATTTTTCATCATTTGGGACAGTCTTTTTACCCATTTTGGTTTTTGGTCGTTTAATGATGATTTTACGCTTGGATTTCGTTTTTTAGGACTTCCGCTGGAGGAATGGATGTTTTTTATTGTCATTCCATATTGCAGCGTATTTATTTACGAAAATACCAAGCTTTATTTACCAAAACTAAACTTCAACAGACAAATTGAATATTTTTTGTGGTTCGTTGTTATTGTGTTTGCTGTTTTTGCAGTGCTGAACTTTGGGAAATGGTATACTTTTATAAACTTGATTAGTAATGTATTACTGTTGGCTTATGTGCTTGTATTCTCTAATTTCAAGAAGAACTTTACTCATTTTGGATTGACATTTATAATCTCATTTTTTCCCATGTTATTTGTCAATGGCGTACTCACTTCAATGCCTGTGGTTGAATACAACGGAAGATTTTTTAGTGAAATTCGTTTGATGGATATTCCTATCGAAGATTTCAGCTATTTCCTACTGTTATTATTGATGAACTTATTTATATACGAAAAAATTGAAAATAGAAGAATAAACTGTTCTTGATGAAATTACGAATTAAAACCTTTAAAATATAATCAGCCGATTAAAATTACTTCAATCGGCTGATTACTTTAGGTATATGATTGATAGTAATTTATTTGACTTCCTTTACTAAATAAATTAAGGTAGGTAAATGGTCGCTGTATCCATTTAACCAAACTCCACTGCCATGTGTACGCAACGGTGTTCCTTTGTATTTGCCTTCTTGTTGAATTAAAAAGTTCCTGTAGAATACCTCAGATTTCCAGAGTCTTAGATTATTTTTTTCGCCATGAGTTAATTCATTGGATATAATAATTTGATCGAACAAATTCCACTGGTCGTTGTACGATAATGTGCCAGTACCCTTTTCGAGCGTTTTCCAGAAA
>JBBRHJ010000246.1:0-5749 GCA_038222885.1 Bacteroidales bacterium
ATTTTACAGCGATGAAAAGTAAAAATAGAGATTTAAGAACAGGATTATTCTCCTTGATTATAGTAATGGTTTTGATATTTGTGGTAGGTTTAATTGTAAACAAACCTGAACCAGTAATTATTCAGGGAGAAGCTGATGCTCGTGAAATAAGAATTTCGGGAAAAGTTCCAGGGCGAATTAAGCAGTTTTTAGCTATCGAAGGTTCGCAGGTTCAAGCTGGAGATACCTTAGTAATAATTGATAGCCCTGAACTTTTAGCCAAACTCGACCAAGCTAATGCCGCTCAAAGTGCCGCCATGGCTCAAAATAAAAAAGCAATAAAAGGAGCACGCAAGGAGCAAATTTTAGGTGCTTATGAAATGTGGCAAAAGTCTTTGATAGGTGAAGATATAGCTAAAAAATCGTACGACAGGGTACAAAGATTATTTGATAAAGCTGTACTTCCTGCACAAAAAAGAGACGAAGCCGAAGCACAATATAAAGCTGCCGTTGCTACTTCCAAAGCTGCAAAATCGCAATATGACATGGCCATGAATGGAGCTGAAAGTGAAGATAAGGAGGCTGCTTTGGCATTAGTTGATAGAGCAAAAGGGGCGGTAAATGAGCTGAAATCATATTTAAATGAAATAACGCTCACTTCTCCTATCGATGGCGAAGTTTCAGAGATTTATCCTAATCCTGGCGAATTAGTTGGAACGGGAGCGCCTATAATGAGTATTGTGGACCTGAATGATATGTGGTTTACGTTCAATGTACGCGAAGATTTATTGAGTGGAATGAAAATGGGCAGTGTTTTCAAAGTGAAAATTCCAGCGTTGGACAATCAGGTTGTGGATGTTAAAATTGATTATATCAAAGCATTGGCATCTTATGCTACCTGGAGAGCTACAAAAACAAGTGGTCAGTTCGATGTGAAAACTTTTGAAGTGAGAGCTCGACCAACAAAAAAAATAAATGATTTACGTCCGGGTATGACGGCTTTGTTTGAAGAAACTATAAAATAAATTGAGGCTGAAAAACTTGAAATCAGTTACTATTTCTCAATTTACGAATTACGATTTAATATGTGTCAGATTGTCAACGTTTTAGTTTACATCGGATATAGTATTAATTTATTCTTGATATTATCATGCTAAAACAATTATATACATCTATCATCAATAGTTCAACGCGTGAATTGAAACGAATGTTGAGCCGCCCGATTTATTTTATCACTATTATATTAGTAATGGTATTTTGTTTCGTTTTCTTTCTTACTTTATTCAACGAAGGTCAGCCGAATAAAATGCCCATTGCTGTTGTAGATTTGGATAATTCATCACTTTCGCGTCAGTTAATACGCAACATTGATGCCACACAACAAGCTGATGTAGTAATGAAACTTAGTAGCCATAAAGAAGCGCGCGAAGAAATGCAAGGCGGAAATATATATGGGTTTGTTGAAATAAAGAAAGATTTTGCAAAAGATGCATTAACCAGTCATCGTCCTGCAATTCAATTGTACATGAATGATGCTTATCTGATAGCTGGGTCGTTGGTGGGGAAAGATTTAATGTACATGAGTGCCCTAAGTTCAGGTGCCATGCAACGCCAGATATTAAGAGCAAAAGGGATTGAAGAATACAGGATTATGGGTATAGTTCAACCCATTGCCATTGATACTCATTTAATTGGGAACCCACATGCCAATTATGGCGTTTACTTACTCAATGTGTTGTTGCCAGGGGTTTTGCAACTTATGATTCTGATGATGACCGTTTTTGCTATTGGAATTGAATTCAAGGAACGAACTTCAACACAATGGCTTGAAAATGCAAATAATTCCATCTTTGCTGCCATTACAGGCAAGTTATTACCCTATACTTTTTTATTTTTCATTATGGGTATGATCAGCAATTTGTTGTTGTACAGCTATATGCAATATCCGCTTCATTCAAATATTGGTTGGATGTTCTTGAATACGTTTTTATATGTAGTCGCTTATCAGGCCATCGGTATTTTAATTATAGGACTCATGCCTGTTTTGCGCGATGGAGTTACGATAGTGGCTTTTTATGGATTGCTTGGATTTACCTTTGCCGGTTTTACTTTCCCCATAGAACAAATGCCTGCCATATCTCGGATTTTTAGTTACATTTTCCCTATCCGTCATTATTTTAATATTTATGTGAATCAGGCATTAAATGGACTAAATCCACGTAATTCAATGCTTTCATACATGGCATTATTATCATTTTGTATACTTCCATTTTTTGTATATCACCGCTTAAAAAGTGCTGCAATTAAACAGAACTTTCCAATTAAATAAATTAGAATGAATTTTTCAAAATATTTTTCAGAAAAGAACGATAAATGGATTTCGATTGTAAAAGACATTTTTAGAATTTTACGAAACGAATTTAAAACTGTTTTTAAGGACAGAGGAGTCGTTATTGTATTTATAATCGCATCTATTGTGTACCCATTGTTATATTGTGGACTTTATATGAACGAAACCTTGGTAAATGTTCCAATTGCCATTGTTGATGCCGCAAATAGTTCTCAGTCAAGAGACTTAATAAGAAAAGTTAATGCTTGCCCGGAAGTGGAAGTAGAGTCTAAATTTGAATCTATGCAGGAAGCCCGAAAAGCATTTGAAACAAATTTAGTGCATGGTATTTTGTATATTCCGAGTGATTTTGATAAAAAATTAGTTTCAGGCCAGCAGGCAAATGTGAGTATTTATTGCGATATGAGTAGCTTTTTGTATTACCGTGCCATGATGCAGGCTTCAAATTTTGCCGTACTAGAAAATGGCAAGGAAATACAATTACAACGACTGAATGCACAGGGAATTACTGCTGAAAATGCCGAAATAATCTCTGCGCCGATTCCTTTTGAAAATAATGTGCTTTACAACTCAGGAATGGGATTTGCCAGCTTTCTAATGCCAGCAATACTTATTCTTATCATCCACCAAACGCTATTTTTCGGTATTGGGATGTTAGCAGGGACATCTCGTGAGGAAAACAGGTTTCATCAATTGGTGAGTTCTAACATTCATCATGGAGGAACATTTAGAGTGATTATTGGCAAATCGCTCTGTTATTTGCTAATGTATTCGGTGTTTTCGTACTATATTCTTGCTGTAATTCCTTCTGTTTTTAATTTACCCCACATTGGAAATCCAATGGATATTTTACAGTTAATGATACCATTTTTGTTAGCTACCGTTTTTTTCTCCATGACCATTTCTGTTTTTATACCCAATAGGGAAACCGGAATGATTGTTTTTTTATTTTTCTCATTGATATTGTTGTTTTTAAGTGGAATATCCTGGCCACAGTCCAATATTAATGGATTCTGGAAAACTTTTAGTTGGATATTTCCTGCAATTCATGGAATACAAGGATATGTAAAAATCAATTCTATGGGTGCAAACATTCATCAGATTTCCTACGAATATCTAAGCTTATGGATTCAAACATTTGTTTATCTACTTACAGCTAATTGGGCGTATAGTTGGCAAATCAAGAAAAGTATAAATTTTAGTAAGGAAAATATCTCGATTAACTAATTCTTGAATAAAGTTGAAAATACTGGATTATACTTAGATTTCAGATTCACAAAATGATTTTACTTTAAGCTCTTTGAATTGTTTTTATTTTCTCAATGCACACTATTTGGTTATTTGTGTAATATTTTATTATATTTGTCGTTCATAAAAAACAAATTCAAAAGCAAATGATTCAGGAAAATTTTATTCGACTTTTCGAGGACTCATTTCGTAAGAACTGGGAATTGCCTGCTTATAGTAATTATGGTGAAGATATTACACTGACTTACAGTGATGTGGCCAAGCGTGTTGCACGTTTACATATTCTGTTCGAGCAGTGCAAGTTGAAACCAAACGATAAAGTGGCTCTTATCGGACGTAATAATTCCAATTGGGCTATTACTTATTTAGCTACGGTTACTTATGGTGCTGTGGTTGTGCCTATTTTGCAGGATTTCAACCCCAATGATGTTCATCACATTACCAACCATTCCGAATCGGTACTGCTATTTACTGGCGATAGTATTTGGGAGAATATAGAGGAGGAAAAACTTACAACTGTAAAAGCTGTATTTTCGCTCAGCAGATTCAATTGCATCACGCTCCTGAATCAGCCTCCAAAACCGGAACTGGAAGAGAATGAAGTTTATGACCAGATGGTAATTAAGTATTTACAGCCCGATTACATCAATAGTTTGTATCATGCAAAATACCCTAGTGGCTTTTATCGCGACCATGTGAGGTATATTGACAAACCCAATACAGAAATGGTTTCCATTAATTACACGTCTGGAACTACGGGTTTCAGCAAGGGTGTAATGACTTCGGGGAATGCGCTGGCTGGCAATATTACCTTCGGACTTCGTACTGGAATCGTTGCTCCGCAATATCAGATTATTTCGTTTTTGCCCTTGGCTCATGCCTATGGCTGTGCTTTTGAGTTTCTTACGTCTACATGTGCGGGATGTCATATACACTTTATTGGAAAAATTCCTTCACCCAAAATTTTATTGACAGCATTTGCCGAAATTAAGCCAAACGTAGTTTTTTTGGTTCCATTGATAGTCGAAAAAATTTATAAAAAACAAATCCAACCCCTGTTGGCCAAGCCTTCTATGCGTTGGGTGTTGAGCATTCCATTCCTGGATCAACCTGTATTGAACCAAATTCGCAAAAAACTGATGGATGCTTTTGGTGGAAATTTTTCCGAGATAATAGTGGGTGGAGCGCCTTTAAATGCCGAAGTAGAAGCATTCTTTGCCAAAATAAAATTTCCCTTTACCATTGGTTATGGCATGACTGAGTGTGCACCATTGATCAGTTATTCTAACAACAAAGATTTTATTCCAAAGTCCGCCGGAAAAGTACTGGATGTAATGACGGTAAAAATCAACGAACCAGCACCTGAAACTGGAGTCGGTGAAATTTGGGTTAAAGGTGAAAACGTAATGTCAGGATATTTTAAAAACCCAGAAGCAACCGCTGCTATTTTAGATGTAGATGGTTGGCTGCATACCGGCGATCTTGGAACTGTAGACGAGAATGGTAATATCTTTATTCGTGGTCGAAACAAAACGATGATTCTGGGTTCGAGCGGACAAAATGTTTATCCAGAGGAAATAGAAGCCCGACTAAACAATATGCCTTATGTAATGGAAAGTTTGGTCATCGAGAATAATGGAAAGTTAATGGCTTTAGTTTGTCCAGACTACGAAGCAGTAGATGCAGAGCATTTAACTCAAAAACAACTCGAAGTATTGATGGAAGATAACCGAAAAATGCTAAATGCTTCGGTTGCATCTTATGAATCAATCAGCAAAATTAAGCTTTATCCGCACGAGTTTGAGAAAACTCCTAAAAAAAGCATCAAACGCTATCTATATGCAGCAGGGTTTGAAAATTCTAAATAGGTATATATCAGACATATATACTTATATAGAAGGATTCTGAAAAAAAAATTAAAAAAAAATGATAAATTATAATACTGATATAAAAAATTGATGTAATTTTGCACCGAATTTGAATTCAGATAGATTTTGAATTAATCAAAACAAGTATAATTTTAAAAGGTTTAAAAAAATGAAAAAAGTATTTTTATTCTTAGCTGTTGCTGCTATTTTTGCATCATGTGCACCTAAAGCAACTGAAGAAACAACTCCAGTTGAAGATTCAGTAATTATCGAACAAGTTGACACTGTTGCTGTAGTTGATACT
>JBBRHJ010000247.1:0-5734 GCA_038222885.1 Bacteroidales bacterium
GATTCAAACAGATTCGTCAAAAATGCAATATAGTATCAAATACAAATTTGAACCTGAAAAATCCTATGAATTAAAAATTGACTCTGCCGCATTTCGTAATATATACAATTTAACCAGCGACAAGGCGAGTGGTCAGTTTAAGGTTAAATCTCTTGATGATTATTCGAGTATAAAAATGTTGCTTAGCAAATTCGATTCTTTGGTCGTTTTTCAAGTGCTCGACACTAAAGATGAGGTTTTAGCAACTAAACCAGCAAATATCAAGGGTGTTCAGTTTGAATACCTAAAACCTGGCGAATATTATTTACGCGCTTTTATTGACAAAAATAGGAATGGAATTTGGGATACTGGTGATTTATCGAAACAGCTTCAGCCTGAAACAGTATATTATTACAATAAGAAACTCAGTTTACGAGCCAATTGGGAATTTGAAGAAACTTGGGATTTAGAATCTATGCCACTTTTAGAACAGAAACCTGCTGAGCTGAAAAAAGACAATCAGAAGAAAAAGTAGTAAGACTTTTTCTTTTTGTCTAACATCTTTGTTCTCCCACTCCTTGTTTATTTCGGGATGTTCTATGGGCAGGATGTTCCATGGGCGGCATGTCGAATACTCCATTGGGTCTGGCTTGTCCGAGTTAGGTGTTAGGAGTTACATTTCACAACCTCGTTTATATTCTAAGCAGGTGTACCAACAAGCGATAAGAAAATTAGAACGCAAAGACAACATTCTAGCGTCTTTATATGTTATTACATATCAATAGATGAATGTATTCTAGTAACCTCTTATCTAAATTATTTATGAAGCAGTTTATTAAAACACTCAAACAAATAAAAGAAAAATACTTGTTTACAAAATCAGGTAAAATTAGGATACAAGGTATTACAATGTATAAAATAATGCTGATTGTACTATTTTTCTCATTTACAAGTTTGGTTCATTCGCAACTTAATTTTGGTATAAAGGCTGGTTATAATTCAAGTTTGAGCTTATCGAATATAAGTTCAGTGACTAATGGGACCTACGATTTGAATTCGGTAAAATCCGAGATGTGGAATAATTTACAAGCAGGAGTTTTTGGTAGAGCTTTTATTGGCAGCTTTTTTATTCAACCCGAGGTGCTGTATTCTATCAATAAAAAAGAATATGAGATTACCATTCAAGATGCCAATAATCAAGATGTTAAGCTTGATAAATTCCTTGATATCAGCACTGTGGATATACCTATATTATTTGGAATCAGATTATTAGATCTGGATATAATTAATCTAAGGGTTTTTGCAGGACCAAAGTTAAGGTTGTTGGCTGGTTCGGCACTCGAATATAAGAACGTAACTGGCGGAAATTTTAATCCCTATGATTTAGTTTCTGATTTTAAAAAAGCGAAAGTAGGACTCGAGTTGGGTGCTGGTATTGATATCCTCCCGTTTGTTATAGAAGCTCGATATAATTTCATTGAAAACATGTATGAAACAAAGTTAGGCGATGTAAAAATATCCAACCTTCCGGCCAGTACTTTTATTATTTCCATAGGATTCAAGTTGTTATGATTCTTTTATCCGATCCCACAACTGATTAGCCTATTCTTCATTGCGAAGAACGGGCTGTTTTTTTTCTAAAAAATTGCGTATATTTTACTATCTTTGCACACTTTTAAGAAACAATTTTAGCTCAGAAAAATATGAATTTAGAGTCAACCATGCAATCAGTCGTGGCACAATATGCAAAAATATTGTACAATGTGGATATTGAAGCCAACCAGATACAAATACAAAAAACAAAAAGAGAGTTTGAAGGCAATCTTACCGTTGTGGTATTTCCTTTTGCTAAATTAGCACGCAAATCGCCCGAAGTAGCTGCCAATGAAATTGGTGAATATTTTTTGGAACATAATCCTATTGTATCAGCTTTCAATGTAATTAAAGGGTTCTTGAATTTGTCAATTAAGACTTCGTTTTGGCTTGAAACTTTAGAATGCGTACATGCTAATCAAAGTTTTGGTCATACCGACATAGAGGAAGATGCCGCAACGATGATGATAGAATATTCATCGCCCAATACCAATAAACCCTTGCATTTAGGACATATACGCAATAACTTATTGGGTTTTAGTATTGCCGAAATACAAAAAGCCAATGGTTGGAAAGTAGTGAAAACAAATATCGTAAACGACCGTGGAATTCATATCTGTAAATCGATGCTGGCTTGGAAGCTTTATGGAAATGGAGAAACTCCTGCAAGCTCTGGGATGAAAGGTGATCACTTGGTAGGAAAATATTATGTAGTTTTCGACAAAGAATATAAAGCTGAAATTAAGGTCTTAATGACGCAAGGTCTTACTGAGGAAGAAGCCAAAAAGAAAGCTCCACTAATACTAAAAGCTCAAGAAATGCTTTTGGCTTGGGAAAACAATGATGCTGAGGTTCGTCAACTTTGGGAAACAATGAACGGCTGGGTGTATGCAGGTTTCGATGAAACTTACAAACAAATGGGTGTCGATTTCGATAAAATATATTATGAATCTCAAACTTATCTGACTGGGAAATCGGAAGTTGAGCGAGGAGTAGCCGAAAAAGTATTTTATCAACGGGAGGATAGCTCTGTTTGGGCTGACTTGACTCCAGATGGATTGGATGAAAAACTATTGTTGCGAGCCGATGGAACTTCGGTGTATATGACTCAGGATATTGGAACCGCCAAGCTACGATACAATGATTTTGATATCAAAAAGATGGTTTATGTAGTTGGAAATGAACAGAATTATCATTTTCAGGTACTATCTATTTTATTGGATAAATTAGGCTATGCTTGGGGGAAAGATTTGGTTCATTTTTCGTATGGCATGGTGGAATTACCTGCAGGAAAAATGAAAAGTCGTGAAGGAACTGTAGTGGATGCCGACGATTTGATGGCTGAAATGATTAACACTGCCCGCGAAACATCGATGGAACTTGGGAAATTAGATAATTGCACTCCTGACGAAATTGAAACGATTGCCCGCATGGTTGGTTTGGGAGCGTTGAAATACTTTATCTTAAAAGTTGATCCTCGTAAAAACATGACTTTCAATCCGAAGGAATCCATTGATTTTAATGGTAATACAGGTCCTTTTATACAATATACCCACGCTCGAATCAAATCAGTTTTGCGTAAAGCTACCGACTTAGGAATAAATTATAAAACTGAAATTGACAAAGACCTCCAAATATCAGAGAAGGAAGTCTATATGATTCAACTCTTGTCCGAATTTCCAGCTATCATAAAGCAATCTGGCGAAGAGTTTAGTCCTGCATTGATAGCCAATTACGAATACGAATTAGTAAAAGAATTCAATCAATTCTATCATGAATTTTCGATACTAAAAGAAGAAAATGAAGCATTGAAACATTTCCGTCTGGTTTTATCAGAGTCTATTGCCCAGGTAATTAAAACAGGAATGAACTTGTTAGGCATTGAAGTCCCTGAGCGGATGTAACTATGCCCCAAGCCCCTGAAGGTGATGTAAATTAATATCGTCTCTGATTTATTACAAAGTTCTTATTCAACAATATTGAATCACTTTTAAAATCTTTAAATTATGAAACACTTTTCAAAACTTCTGTTCCTAATTTCGGTCATTCTAATCATAGTTTCATGTAGTTCAGGTTCTAAATCTCTGAAAAGAGGTGATTATTATCAGGCAACTATTGATGCAGTTGAGAAACTAAGATTGAGTCCTAAAAGCGAAAAAGCACAACTTGTTTTGCAAAAAGCTTATCCATTGGCACAACAAACAGCCTTGCGTGAAATTGAAAATGCAAAACTTAGAAATGATGTAAGCAATTACGAAACAATTGTCTTCCAATATGAGCGACTGAATAAAATGGCATCTGACATTTATGCTTCTCCTAGAGCCAATGAACTGATACAAAGACCAACAGAATATCATGCTCAACTGTCAGAAGCTCGAAACATGGCTGCTGATCAATATTTTAATTTAGGGAATAAAGCACTCAATATTGGAACAATAGATCAATCTCGTTTGGCGTTGAAGTTTTTTCAGCAAGCAAATTCTTACAGTTATGGTTATAAGGATGTGTTGGACATGATTGAAGAAGCAAAATTTCAATCGACCCTCAGAATTGCTTTTGAAAAGCCCAGAACAAGCCCTAACTATCAACTGTCTGCTGACTTTTTTAGTGATAATTTGATTGCGGATATTTCTAAAAGATTTGAAAATAATCTGATTCGCTTTTATAATTTCAATGAATACTCAAATAATTCGAAGATTTCCCCTCATCAATACCTTGTGTTGAATTTTGAAGATTTTTCGGTTGGTAACGTATACGATACTAAAAACACGATAGAACTGAAAAGCGACAGTGTAAAAGTGGGTACAGCAACTATTCAAGGGAAAAAAGTGGATGTTTTTAATACGGTTACTGCCAAATTTAACACATACCGCCGTGAAATCAAATCGAGAGGGATATTAAGTGTAAAGATTTTCGACAATCAAGATAAGTTGATTCAACAGCGAAATTTTACTGGCGAATATGTTTGGTTTACGACTTGGGCAAATTTCAATGGAGACGAAAGAGCATTGACCCAAGCACAAAAGCAAGCTTGTAATCAGACTCCTCAAATTCCACCACCCCATCAAGCCCTATTTATTGAGTTTACAAAACCCATTTATACACAAGCTTATAACTATATTTATAACTTTTACAATAAATATTGAAAATGAAATTATAATGTTGCTTGCGCCTGATGATAAACTTCATCAGGCGTTTTTTTATTGCCTTGGTTCGTATAAAAATGGTATTTTACTATGTTGCTTGTATGGATCAAACTCGACTGACTATTAAAAAAACTGACAAATTATGACCTTTTGTCAGGTACTTTCAGCTAAAACAAAATACAAAAGCTCTATTTTATGACAAAATTTATTTTTAATATCAAACTTTCCGCTTGGCACATGCTTTGTAAAATGACAAGCGTGAACAAAAAATTGAATTCACTATATTAGAATAAAAAGTAAACTCAAACATATTAAAATAGAAAGATTATGGGAAAAATTATTGGAATAGATTTAGGAACCACCAACTCGTGCGTTTCTGTTATGGAAGGTAACGAACCTATCGTTATCGCTAACAATGAAGGCAAACGCACTACTCCTTCGGTAATTGGTTTTGTGGAAGGTGGCGAACGTAAAGTAGGCGATCCTGCTAAGCGTCAAGCCATTACCAACCCAACAAAAACCGTATCTTCTATCAAACGCTTTATGGGAGAAACCTACGACCGCTTGACAAAAGAAATTGGTCGTGTACCGTATAAAGTAGTAAAAGGTGACAACAATACAGCTCGTGTTGATATCGACGGACGACTCTATACTCCACAAGAAATTTCTGCTATCATTCTTCAAAAGATGAAGAAAACTGCCGAAGAATATCTTGGACAAGAGGTAACAGATGCAGTAATTACTGTTCCTGCCTACTTTAACGATGCACAACGTCAGGCGACCAAAGAAGCAGGTGAAATTGCTGGTTTAAATGTTCGTCGTATTATCAACGAACCTACCGCAGCTGCCTTGGCTTATGGTTTGGACAAAACGAATAAAGACATGAAAATCGCTGTTTTCGACTGTGGTGGTGGAACACATGACGTTTCGGTATTGGAATTAGGTGATGGCGTATTTGAAGTAAAATCAACTGATGGTGATACTCACTTGGGTGGTGATGACTTCGACCATAGAAT
>JBBRHJ010000248.1:0-5727 GCA_038222885.1 Bacteroidales bacterium
TGCAAAAGTAGGTATTGACATTGAATGTCCGACTGCCAGGATTAACAAAATAGCCCATCGTTTTTTGAATCAAGCCGAACAGGAAAGCTTTTCGGGTAATGAGCAAAACAAAGAAATTCAGTTGATTTGGTCAGCAAAAGAGGCTCTATATAAAATTATAGGAAGTGAAGTTGCCGATTTTGCAAATCAACTCACTATATTGCCCTTTCAGGTACAAAATGAAGGAACTTTTACGGCATTGCAACACTCCAATGTTTCAATATTTGAAATGCATTACATTGTTGCAGAACATTATAACTTAGTATTTTGCATAGATTAACCAAAGACTTAGGATACAAAAACTCCATGAAAAACGAAATATACAAGAAAATAATCTCCAATAAACTTAGCAATCGCAAAATGTTGGCTGTACTTCTCGATCCAGATGCTTGTACTGAAACTTATTTGCAGCAAACTATGACGGTTTTAAAAGCACATACGCCTGATTTTGTGTTCGTTGGTGGAAGTCATTTACATAGTTCAGTCGATAAATTGATTGAAACTCTTAAATCTGAATTGAAGGCTGATATAATTCTTTTTCCAGGAGATACTTCGCAATTTACAGATAAATGTGACGGCCTGTTATATTTATCATTGCTTTCGGGTCGAAATCCTGAGTTCTTAATTGGACAGCACGTAAATTCAGCCAAGGTCATTAAAGATTCAAAGGTAGAAGTAATCTCAACAGCCTATTTATTGATTGAAGGAGGTAGCACCAGCTCAGTAGAATATATGAGCAACACTAGAGCCATACCACAGAATAAAATTGATATTGCCGTATCAACAGCCATTGCAGGTGAACTTCTTGGGATGCAACTTTGCTATCTCGAAGCTGGAAGCGGAGCTAAAAATCCAGTCAATGAACAAATGATAAAAGCGGTGAAAGCCAATATTGAAATACCGCTACTTGTTGGCGGTGGAATTAGAAACGTTAAGTCCCTAACTCAGGCATTAGATGCAGGTGCCGACATCGTGGTAGTAGGAAATGTGTTTGAAACTGAACCAAATTTGATAGGGGATTTTGTGGAAGCAGTTAGAGAATTTAGTAGCCCCCTAACCCCCTGAAGGGTGAATAAGACCTAGTATTGAATGGGTTTGTATAAGTTCCACAAAGGCGGGATGTTCCGACATATCGGAATGTCCCATCGCTGTACTCCATTTGAAATTTGAAATCTAGTTTTAATCGCTACTATTCTCAAATAGTAAATTGTAAATGAATAAATAGTAAATAGACTTTTCTGCCTTAGCCTTTGCCTCAGCCTAATTTAGCTTCCGTCTACTCGTTTACCTATTCACTTGTTCACTTGTCAACTTTATTACGATCAACTATCAATCAATTTATTCTTCGAATAATGTGGAGAGGCTATTCGTATAAAGAACATCAATGAAACTGAAACAGCTAAAGCTCCCACTATAAACGAAAAGCCCAAACTTCCAGTTTTATCGGCAATTAAACCCCCAAAAATGAGTCCAAAACCTATGCCCACATCCCAACTGGTCATATAAGTTGAACTGGCTGTTGCTCGACGATTGTGCGGTGCAAGCTGAACAAAAAGTGCATTGTATGCTGGAAATATCATGCCATAGCCGAAACCGATAATAATAGATATGATGTAGAATAAGACTGTAATGATTACTGGATTGTGAAAGAACATCAAGGACGATAGCATTATAAAACCGAGTAAACAAAGAAAAGTTCCCCAAGAAATAACGGCCACCACTTTTCCCTTATCTACCTGTTTTCCACCGAACAGTCGTGATACGACTAATCCAACTGCCATCAGCGAGAAAAAATATCCTACGCTACTCGTTAAGCCAATTTCTTTGCCATAAATAGCAATATAAGTAACGGCCATACCATACGGAATTCCCATCAACAATAAACTAAAACCTGCATTTATACCTTTGAATAAAAAGAAGCGGTCGAAAGCGAGCGGTTGCTTATTCCGTCGATCTGATAAATTTTCGGCTTTAATGGTATTTGCAAACAAAAAACCAACAAATCCAGCTCCAATAGCTGTATAAAATATACTATCAAAACTAAATCTCTCGTGCATCAGAAGACCTGTCATAGGACCAATTGCCATAGCTAAATTATTAGCCACACCAAAATAACCAAGTCCTTCACCACGGCGTGAAGCAGGCATAATGTCGATGATTAAGCTATTTCCGGCAGTAGTTACGAAACCAAAAGTAAAACCGTGAAGAATTCTGACAAATAAAAACAGTCCGAGAACATGTGCTAATGGATAGCCTATAAAAGTGAGAATAAAAAGAAAATAAGCGATAATATAAAGCGGACGGCGATAAAGCAGATCAAGAAAAAATCCCGCGAATGGTCTAATAATAAGAGCCGCAAGGGTATAACTCGACAATACTATTCCAACCATCGATTTAGTACTCTCGTACTTCTCTATTAAATATAGTGGAAATACGGGCACCAATAAGTAGAAAGCAAAAAACAACAAGAAATTACCAATACTTGCGTTGATAAAACTTGCAGTCCACAATTTATCTTTGACTTGCATTCTTTTAAAAAAAGTTTGAGATTTGAGATTTGGAAAAGTTTGGTGTTTAGTGTTTGGTGTTTAGCGTTTGGTGTTTAGCGTTTAGCGTTTGGTGTTTAGCGTTTAGCGTTTAGTGTTTGGTGTTTGGTGTTTAGCGTTTAGTGTCTTTCTATTTTGAAGAGTTATGTAGTTTGCATTATTGGCATATTAGCACATTGACACATTAGCAAATTGGCATATTAGCATATTGTTCACCTTCTCTCAATCATTACCACGGCGACCACCACCGCCGCCACCGCCCATACCGCCGCCGTAACTTCCTCTACGCATTTCGGACCCTGGACCAGAACGCCTTTCATCTGATGTTCCAGGCTCTTTTCCGCCAAAACTACTTAATTTATAAGTAAATGTGAGTAAGAAATAAGAAGGCAGAGTGTTGTAACTGCTGTATTGTATGTAATTATCGCCAATTACTTGACGGATATTGAGTCTCTGATGTAGCATGTCGGTAGCTCGCAGCGAAAGTACTGCTTTTTTCTTGAACATTGCTTTATCAACTGATGCATTCCACATAATTTCACTTTGGTCTAAATTGGAATAACCTGCTCTGTCTGAAAAAGCTATATCCGAACTGAGTGTAAAATCATAAGGGAAACGTATCACTACATTGCCTCGTCCCATCCAATCCCACGTTTCAGTTTCTATATTTTTAAGGTTATTAAGCGAATTAGTATAACCTATACGACCTCTCACACCTAGTTCAATTACATCGTGCGTAAAAGTGAGTGATATTTCCTCCGAACCATTGTAATTTCGAGTTTTACTCATGGCTCCAAGCATAAAATTATCATAGTCCAGTGAATCGATTTTAACTCCTCTCGAAATATAAGAATACTGCGTGCGATATCCAAAATTTGTATTTGTATTGAAATGAAGTCGCTTTTTGATAATCGGTGTGTTATACATTACGCTCCAATACAATGAAAATGGCATTTCAGCAGAATTAACAGTCTGATTGTATTGTTTGAGGGTATTATCGTATATTTTATTCGAAACCATATCATCTTTGGTCATATTTGCACTCATATAAGTACTGAACGATGAGAAACGAACATCATTGAAAGTGCTGTACATCAACCTCATATAATGTGAAAAAGATGGGTTTAGCAAAGGATTACCTACAGTTTCAGACATTAAATCGTTGTTGTTTTTCACGGGTTGCATTTGGTTAATCGATGGTTGCTGAGTACGTCCACGATAATCGAAACGGGCAAATTTCTTTTTACCAAAATTAAACTGAAAGCGAGCAGTTGGTGCCAAATTGAAAACTCCATAAGTAGTGTCGCGAACAAAACCATTACCATAGGTTCGTAAATTATGGGTTTGAGATGGCTCTGCATTTAAACCTACCATAATATTATAATCCTTATCGTTGTAGCGATAATTTAATTCTACTGTTTCTTTATAAAACCGATTTTCAAAATTGTTGCTGTATTCTTGATTAAAAATTGAATAATTACCTAAGCTATCGATGCTATATTGGTTTTTTTCCGAAGCAGTATTGTTTGAGCTTAAACGCAATGCTAATTCTAACATATTTTTTAAGTTCCAAAGCGGCTCAACCATCGATACCCGCAAACTGCTATTTATCCTATCCGATTTGCTATCTGAATACTGGTCAACATGTTTAAAAGAAGCGGGTGTGTATTTATTCGAAAGATTGTAATTATCGTTGTCACTCTGTGTGAAGCCTAAGTTCATGCTGGTAGTAAACGACCGTCCCTTCTTAATGATTGATTTCCGATTGTAAATCACATTTAAGCCACCCGAAACACTTGAACTTATTCCGCTATTATTAGAGTCGCCCCAACTTGTAGAGTCGTTGGCTGTAAGGTATGAATAATCACGGGTATTATAAGAATCAGTGTTGGAATAGCCAAAATTGGGCTGAAAAATCAAGGTATTTACACTATCGATTTTCCATTCCATTTCTAAATCCAAATTAGCATCATACTTATTATTGCCTGATTTTCGATTCGATATATCATTATAAGTGGTTTCGGATAAATAACTCGTACGATTGCTATAAGTTTCACTCAGATTATCAGTATGGTTCAGGGTTACATTACCGCCTATTTTGAGTTTTTCATTTAAAATCGTGTTATTATTCACGCCAATATTCTGCAAAGTAGAAATGCCACCATTCGCACCATCGCTCCATGAACCACGACCTCGGCTACTGCGGGAGTTATTCAAGTTATTAAGTCCCAGGTTAATGGTAGTTTGAGCATCGGTATTCATTAAATTTATAGAACCACCAGCATCATATCTTACATCCTTATTTCTATCAATACCAGCACCAGCATTCAAATTCCCAAATACACCGTTTCGTCTGTTGGTCTTGGTGGTAAAATTGATAATTCGCTCTGTATCACCATCTTCAAAACCAGTCAGCAAAGCCATATCCGATTTTTGCTCAAGTACTTGAATTTTATCAATCAAATCGGCAGGTAAATTTTTGGTGGCTTGCTCAATATCGCCATTAAAAAACTTTTTCCCATCCACCCTAATTTTTTTAATTTCCTCACCATTCACCATAATTTTGCCTTCGGCAGTTATTTCAACGCCCGGAAGTTTCTTCAATAATTCCTCAACTGCTGCATTTTCGGTAGTTTTAAAAGCCGCTGCATTATATTCTACCGTATCGCCTTTTACTACTAATTGAGCAGCAGTACCTTTAACTTCCACTTCTTTTAGCAATTTTGCATCTTCTACAAGTTGAATACTTTTCAAAATTAAATCGCGCGAAGCAACGCTAACATTCTTCTTTAGCTCAATATAGCCAACCGACCCAATCACCAAAATATATTCACCAGTTTTCACCTTGGGCAATACAAATCCGCCTTTCATATCGGTCTGTGTACCTTGAATCAAAGTGGAATCACTCTGTTTTAACAAACGAACAGTGGCCATTTCCATAGCCATACCATTGCCAGCATCGAAAACTGTAGACTGAACGCTATGTTGACCAAGTAGCTGAAAACCAATACAGAGGGAAAGCATTAATACAAAAAAAGTTTTTCTCATTACAAAAATTTTAAAATGATCTAATTGAAACCAAATATGATTTCCGAATTCACAAAACAGCTATCCTACCTAATTTATATTGAAACAAATTAGG
>JBBRHJ010000249.1:0-5723 GCA_038222885.1 Bacteroidales bacterium
GCTTTCCAGGCGTACCTCTTCAACCACTCGAGCACCTCTCCAAAACGTGGCGAAGTTAAGAAAAAAATATGAAATACTATATATTTATTTTATTTTGTGTGCAACAAATCAATATTTTGATAAAGATTTATTGTTTTTGGCCTATTTCATTCAGTTTTTTGAATAGTTTCAGGCTGTTTTTTGTCGTTTTTTGTATTATTTCACTTTTCTCTACTTCAAAAATATCAGATATTTTTTGGCAAACTAAATCAATGTAAGCACTTTCGTTGCGTTTTCCTCTGAATGGAACAGGAGTCAGATAGGGTGAATCGGTTTCGAGTAATAAATTTTCAATACTCAGTTGTCTTATTACTTTGTCAATTCCTGAATTCTTAAATGTAACAATTCCATTAATTCCTAAATAAAATCCACCAAAATCAATTATCCAATCTGCATCTTTTTTGCTACCCGTGAAACTGTGAAATACTCCCATTAGACCCTTGCCTCGATATGACTCCATAACTTCAAGTGTTTCCAGCATCGAATCACGAACATGAATGATTACTGGAAGATTGTATTTAATTGCCCAATCCAACTGCTGGCGAAATACAATAATTTGTTCTTGTAAAAAACTTTTGTCCCAATATAGGTCGATGCCAATCTCGCCAATGGCTATAAAATCTCTACGTTTCAACTCTGATTCCACCAAATTTAACTCAGTTTGATAGTCAGACTTCACGCTCGTAGGGTGTAAGCCAATAGCGGCAAAGCAATAATCAGGGTACTCCGCCTCTAATTGTAACATACGAGGCAGGGATTTGCTATCAATATTTGGCAAAATAATTTTTGTAACACCAATATCTTTGGCACGTTGAATTGCTTCTGCACGGTCTGTGTCAAATTCTTCGGAATAAATATGTGAATGGGTATCGATCATTTTTTTAATAGGCACAGGCACAGGATAAGGCAAAGAAAGGAAAAAGTCAATATGCTAATATTTGTTGTAATCATTAATATAAAACTCTCCAAACGAACACTGAACACCAAACTCTTTAAATCCCAAATTTCAAACTGTTCAAACTTATTTTCACTCCCATTCAATAGTTGCTGGTGGTTTTGAACTAATATCATACACCACACGGTTTACTCCTTTTACTTTATTGATAATTTCGTTGGACATTTTGGCTAAAAATTCGTAAGGCAATTGTGCCCAGTCGGCCGTCATAGCATCGGTTGAAGTAACAGCCCGCAAAGCAACGGCATTTTCATAAGTACGCTCGTCGCCCATAACTCCTACAGACTGAACAGGCAATAAGATAACACCTGCTTGCCAAACTTTATCGTATAAATTCCATTCACGCAGACCATTGATAAAAATATCATCGGCTTCTTGCAGACAAGCTACTTTTTCGGGAGTAATATCGCCCAAAATTCTAACTGCTAAACCTGGGCCTGGAAATGGTTGACGTTTAATTAAATGATGCATCATGCCCAATTCAGTTCCCACTTTACGTACTTCGTCTTTAAACAACAACCGCAATGGTTCGCAAAGTTTTAAATTCATTTTCTCGGGCAGTCCACCTACATTGTGGTGCGATTTAATAACAGTACCACTAATAGACAAGGATTCAATAATATCTGGATATATAGTTCCTTGAGCCAACCATTTAACGTCTTTAATCTTATGAGCTTCAGTATCGAATACGTGAATAAAGCCCGCTCCAATAATTTTTCGTTTTTTTTCTGGATCGGAAACCCCTTTCAGTTTATCATAAAAATAGTCTTTGGCATTGACTCCAATTACATTTAAACCTAAATGTTCGTAGTCGCTTAATACATTTTCAAATTCATTTTTGCGTAATAAACCATGATCAACAAAAATACAGCTCAGATTTTTACCTATCGCCCTATGAAGCAAAACTGCAGCCACTGATGAATCAACTCCACCCGACAGACCTAATACTACTTTATCGTTTCCGAGTTGCTTTTTCAATTCGCTGATTGTAGAGTCAGCAAATGATGCTGGTGACCAATCGCGTTTACAATCACAGATTTCTAAGAAATTTTCGAGTAAAACTACGCCATCGAGTGTATGAAAAACCTCTGGATGAAACTGAACGCCCCAAGTCTGTTCACCTTCAATTTTATAAGCAGCCAAATCTAAATCGGCTGAACTTGCAACTTTTTTGAAGTTTTCAGGCAGTTTGATAATAGAATCGCCATGTGACATCCATATTTGAGAACCTGCATTAACGCCTTTAAATAATTGGTCATCAGCATCGATATATGAAAGGTTAGCCCGACCATATTCTCGCGATCCCGCAGATTCCACTTTTCCACCTGAGGTATAGGCCAAGTATTGAGCTCCATAGCAAATTCCAAGAACTGGAAATCGGTTACGGATATTGCTCAAATCAGTTTTAAAAGCCAATGGATCATAAACTGAAAACGGACTTCCTGACAGAATAACTCCTTTAATCTCGTTGGTTTCTTCTGGAAATTTGTTGTAAGGAACTATTTCGCAATATTCGTTTAGTTCGCGTAACCGACGACCAATTAACTGAGTGGTTTGAGAACCGAAATCGAGGATAATAATTTTCTCCATGGATGTATAATATTAAAAATATAATGGAATTGAACTTCAATATGTACTACTAAATATTTTGGTAGTTTTTAAATTTAAACGACTACTTTTTTTGAAATTTACAAAAATACGAATTATAAAATACTCAGCCAAAGTGTTGAGAATATTTATTTCAATAATAATGAACTGTCGCCATAACTCAAAAAGCGAAAATTATTTTCTAAGGCATAGTTGTAAATTTCTTGCCAATTCCCATCTACAAAAGCTGAAACCAACAAAAGTAGGGTGCTTTTTGGTTGATGAAAATTAGTAATCATTCCTTGGATTACCTTGAAATTGTAACCTGGTTTGATAATGATTTGAGTTTGAGCTTGCAAACTTTTGAGTTGATTCTTTTCTAAAAAATCAAGAATATTCTGGAATGATTGCTCACATGAAATATCTTTATGTTGTTGATATGGAAACCATTGCTCAACTTTGAAAATAGTATTAGGCTCAAAATCAGTCTTTTCTTCGAGCATAACACCAATTTGGTATAAACTTTCTAAACTGCGAACAGAGGTTGTCCCCACAGCAATAATACTCCCGATTTTCAGCATTAAATGCTTGATAGTTTCCACATTGACCGAAATAAGTTCAGCGTGCATTTCGTGATCGGCAATGTCGTTTGTTTTTACCGGTTGAAAAGTGCCAGCACCTACGTGCAAAGTCAGTTCTTCAGTTTCGATTTGATGGTTTCTTAATTGTTCCAATACTTCGGCGGTAAAATGTAAACCAGCAGTTGGAGCTGCAACCGAGCCTTTGATTTTTGAATAAACGGTCTGGTAAGTAGTCAAATCACTCTCTTCAGTTTTCCGATGTAAATAGGGCGGAATTGGTAATTCCCCTGCAAAATCAAGTATTTCGGCAAAATGGATTTCTGAATTGTCCCACTTAAAAAGAACATGATGTGTATTCCCAAAAGTTTCAATTAATTCAGCTGAAAATATGAATTTTACATTCCTAATTTCAAGCTCTTTAAATAAATTTTCACCTCTCCACTTTTTGAGATTCCCAATCATACATTTCCATACACATTCGGTAGTTGAGCCAAGTGATTGTGCATAATCGGCAGGCAGTATTGGTTCCAAACAAAACACTTCGATATGGGCACCAGTACTTTTCGTAAAACGCAATCGAGCTTGTATAACTTTCGTATTATTAAAAACAAGTAGTGAGTTTGGAGGAAGAAAATCAACCACTTGTGAAAATTTAGTTTCACTGATTTTATTGTTTCTGTAGACCAGCAGTTTTGAGTCATCGCGGCGTGCTAATGGATATTTTGCAATATATTCATCGGGTAACTTGTAGTTGTAATCTTCGATGTATAGGGTATGTGGGTCTTTTGTTGAATTCACCTTAGTTCCAGAAAAATGTTGTATTTTTGCACAAAAGTAATGAAAAAATGCCAAAATCATTGTTTCGTTATCCTTTGAATTGAAGACTTTAAGTTATTTAAAAATAAAAAAAGATAGTTATGATGAGAATAGGAGATGTGGTGCGATTTCTGAATGCCGTAGGTGGCGGGGTGATAACCAAAATTGACGAGAGTAAAAATATGGTTTACGTTGAAGATCAAGACGGATTTGAAATTCCAACAATGATGCGTGATTGTGTGACTGTTCCTTTGGTAAATGAAAAAACTAATTATCCAAAAAAAGATTTTTCTACTAAAAATACTTCGGAAAGTCCTGTGCAAGTGTCAGGCAGTATTCCAACTCAAAATATTGTAGTTCAAAAACCGATTGAACCAATCGTTGAAACAGAAACTGGTGATAATGCCAGCATCAATTTAGCATTTATTCCCGTTGATATTAAGCAATTACAAACTACTAATTATACTTGCCATTTGATTAACGATGGTAATTATTTTTTATTTTACAATATTGTAAGTTTACAAGGCGAGCAAGCTGAAACTTTGGCAAATGGAACGATTGAACCCAATACGCAAGAGGAAATTTGCACATTGAAAAAGGATGACCTTAATAAATGGCAAGAAATTGGTATTCAAGTTTTACCTTATAAACTGAACAAGCCTTACAACTTTCAAAATGCAATAGAATTTCGAACCAAGATTAATGTCGTGAAGTTTTATAAGTTGCATAGTTTTACCGAAAACGATTATTTCGATGAGGACGCGATGATGTTGGACATTACAACTGCCAAAGAAAAATCTTTGTTGGAGCAGGTTTCAGCAGCAGATATTAAACAGCAACTGTTTCAAAAAGAAAATAATGAACGACCTAGGATTATTAAGAAAGTGCAACTGCCAGAGATAATTGAAGTGGATTTGCATATTCACGAATTGATAGATAATAATGCAGGAATGAGCAATGCTGAAATGCTACAATTGCAATTAGATAAATTTCATGCGGTATTGGCGGAGCATAAAAACAGAAAAGGACAAAAAATCGTTTTTATACACGGAAAAGGAGAAGGCGTATTGCGGAGCGAAATTGAAAAACAACTTAGAAGTAGGTATAAACCTTATTCGTTTCAAGATGCTTCTTTCCGTGAATATGGCTTTGGAGCAACCATGGTTATTATAAAATGATACAATTACATATATAGACCGTAAGAGTAAAGAGTAAAGAACAAAGACAAATATCAGATTTACAAACTTATTGAATATAAACATAAAAAATCCGGTTAACGTATCAGTTGACCGGATTTTTTAATGTCAATTTTTATACAAACTTAGCTCTTAAATTGTAAATAGTAAATGGCTAAATCGTAAATTCTTTTAGACTTTCACTCTTTCCACATACGAACCATCGCGGGTGTCTACTTTAATTGTTTCGCCTTCGTTGATAAACAAAGGAACTCTCACGGTAGCGCCAGTTTCAACAGTGGCAGGTTTGGTAGCATTGGTGGCAGTATCACCTTTTAGTCCAGGTTCGGTATAAGTTACTAAAAGAGCAACTTGCACTGGAAGATCAACAAAAAGAATAGTTTCTGATTTTTCATGCACAACAACTTCACAAATCATACCTTCTTTCAAGAAGTCAACTCCGTTAATTATGTCTTTATTCACAGAAACTTGTTCATAAGTTTCGTTGTTCATAAAATTATAACCCATATCGTCTGGATATAGATATTGATAAGAACGACGCTCTATGCG
>JBBRHJ010000250.1:0-5700 GCA_038222885.1 Bacteroidales bacterium
TCCATTTCTTTCCCATCTCCATCGGTATATGGATCTGAAAAATATTCCTTAGATATTCCAACACCTAAATGTTTTGCATATAGGTTCTTTAATTTGTTATAATCTTCTTTTATAGCCTGCCAGTTGGTTCCTGCTGGTAACGTAATAGTAAGCTGATATACTGATTTGGATTTCTTTGTACCACTCACACTTAATACACATGGTTTGCCCAACATTTCAGCATTCAGTACTACAAGATACTGATTTGATGCTCTAATTGTAAAACCTTGTTTTACAAGTTTTTCTGTAAATTCAGCTATAGTACCATTCATGGGTACATTGTTAAACATCAGGTGAGGATTATCATCATAAACCAACTGCGAATACATCCCCATAAATAATGATAATAATACAGTCGTTAGAATTGCTCTTTTTGATTTCATCTTTTTTAATTTATAAAGTTAGACTTTGGATATTTAAACCGTTCTTCTATTTTTTATCAAAAACCGCAACTTGTTCTATTTTGGAATTAAATACAAATACTTTTTTTACATTCTTATCTTCTTGTTTAAATGCAATAACTTCAAACCATGTTTTTGAAGGAGTTATAATTTTACAAACAGAGCCAAATGGTGATTCAAGAGAAGAAATCACATAAAAACTATTGAGTAGTAAATTGTAAATTTTGCCCGATTCTTTAAATTCAGGGTTTATGCAAACAATAGTTTGATTTTTTTCACCCGTATTGGTCATGATTATAAAAGTTCCCTCATACATTTTATTTATATATTTTGCACAAAGCAAACCATTACTGTTGGTAAAATACTTAATAGTGTCGTTTTCGAAGATATTTTTCTTTACTGTTTTTTGAACCTTTGTTATAACCGTTTCCGAAACCAAATTTGTATTAATTGGCATAAACCCTTCAAGGTTTTTATTTACAATTTTGAATTTTTGATATTCTTCGTTTTGAGAAAAAGAGACAAAACTCGTAAATACAAATGTTATTAGAAAAATGAATTTTTGAATTTGTGTTTTCATATATGCTATAGATTTTTCCAATTATTATATTCAAGCTTTTCTTTCTTTTCTGATTTTTAGAAGAACGATACAGTCGTAAATAATCATTATTGTACACCATACAATACATACCCAGAATCCCCACAGCCTATTTCCGTTAAAAATATTTGCAGAATGTGATATTGTCATGAATATTAGCCCAATAGAATTTATAAAAACAAAAATATTATTGTAATCTTTTAGTTTAATAATCAATGCAATTATCCATAATATAAAGGCTATTCCCAAGCTATATCCAAATTGAAGTAGCGAAAAACTATCAATTAAACTTCCAATGCCTGAATAATCACCATTTGGTCTGAGAAGGATCTGAAATATCGGTGATTTTTGGGAAATTATTGTTGACAATTCATTGTCGCTTTTTCTCTCTTGTTTTTGATTATTATTGATAGTTCCATTAGTTATTTCTGCTGACTTTAAAGTGTCAGCGTGTTCATTCTTCTGTGTCAATTCAAGACTGTCCTGTTTCAATGAATCGACTACAACAATTGTGGTGTCAAGCACAGCTGTTTCCTCTGCTTTTTTCGACTCACATCCTTGTGGGAAAAAAGGAAGAAAAAATGTCAATAGCAATCCGATTTGTAAAATTTTTGAATACTTGATCCTCGTTTCCATTTTATTTTTCATATTAGTTTTGTTTTCTATCTATCATTTTTGATGCAATTTCACACGATTGGTCTATTGCGTATTTGTAGATGTTTTTTTACTCAGGTCGACAAAATTTTTAAAATTCACACAGAATGAAACACCTCTAGACGAATTGTCACCCATGAAAATAATTTCGTCAATTTCACTACTATCAATGTAGTCTTTTAATAAAATGTTTACACCTGCACCAACCTCATTATTACAGTTAAGAATATTCATTTTGTAATTTTTCGTCTCAATATAATATATTTTTCTTATTTTATAAACATTGGTAAAACTATTAGATGAATCATAGGTTGTGTTCTCAACATAAGTAGATGAAATATTGAAAATTTCGTCACATGCTTGCATTTCAGAATACTTAAACGAATTATTACTTTTGTCTACGGTTACGAAGGCACATTTCAGACTATATACATAAATCTCTTGTGCAAAAGCTCCTGCCAAAAACATCAGCAGCAAAAATAATATGGTTGTCCTTCTCATCTTTTCTGAATTAAATTATTATTACAAGCTGACAATTTGAAAACCCAATTAGCAGCACACTCCACTTGTCGGCCAGGCAACTATTGGGCTTTCTGAATACTATGCTGAACCATGAAGAAGCATTATTATTCCGCTTCATTTTTGACACAGCAAACAGTCGCGCTAATTACACTCCAGCGAACAAGGGGTGAATGGGACAGAGTATCGATATAATGAGATGTTGCTCATTTAATCCCTAAGGCACCGCACTGAAAAACCATTTTGCTCGCTGAAGTTGTAGTACCTGCCCACGAAGTTGTAGTTGGACCCCATGCCCCAGCTGCAAGTAGTGCCATAGTCGCTAGCCGCCCACCATGATCCGTAGTCGCCTACACCGTCAAATGTTCCATTGTATGTGTTTTTGCCACCCGGAAGGGCAAAAAAACCGGTTTCATTGGTAGCATCGGCGTTAGGGTTTTTCCAATTAAACGTACCTGCTTCTTTTAGTTTGACCCCTGCTGTTTTCTCACCGCCCACATAGGTTGTCAGTATTGTTATTTCCTTATCGGTAGGAATGTGCATTCCTTTTGGCGCAAGACCTCTAGTATCTGTTACAGCATAAAAGTTGTAAAGTTTGCCATATTTTTTTCCATTTTCAGGGTCATTTTCGTAATAACACCAGGCGGCTTTTTTTTCATCCCCCGCCGTTTGCCAGTCCTCCGCCGTTTTTGCTTCCATGATGGGATCACCGTTTCGAAACGTGCTGACATTCAGATTTTCAGCCATCCATATTTGTGTCCCAATTTTTACTATTTTATAAACTTTGTTATCTCTCGAATCGGTAAATGTCCCTTTTTCTTGTGCCGACAGGCTTAATACAATTGTGAAAATTGCAATTGTCATGAATAGTTCTTTTCTCATCTTACTTATATTTTAATAGTTAATATTCTTTTTTGTTCTCAGATAAATATAGGAAAATGTATCAGAATCCAGTATATTTACGTTGGTCGAAAGCTGAGGAGTCACATTGGCTTAATCCAGTCACCGGATTAAAAAAAAATAACTTACCCGCTGATTTCATTCTGTTAACAGTAATATTCTCACCAGTAGCCATTATAAATTGAATATATTTCTTTATTGATTCTGTTTTCACAATTGCCCTTTCGTGTAAGAACATGGTAACATCTTCATTGTAAAATAAATAATCGTCATAAAAAACTTTCCAATCATCTGTATTCTTATATTTCTTTTCCATCTCCAGTAGTTCGCTTTCTGAGTATTTTGCATGAACAACACATCTTACTTTAACAACAACCACATCCGAATCATCTACATTTTGTGTAGTAATTAATTCCTTCGGAACAGGGTTAAGCATTGTTTCATTGTCCCTGCTATGCGCTTCAATTGACTGACATTTTATGGGTGAAATTAAAACCAAATACAAAACAAACAGCGGCCATTTTAAATTGCTTATTTTTGATTTCATTGTATTAATGTGTTTTGAAAGTTTGAAATTTGATAATGTTTTAGTTACCATTCATCATCATTTGAAGGTTTTTCATTGTTGGAGATTGTCCCATTTGTTTTGTCAATATAAACTAGATAACAATTACTTTCCCCTTCAAGATTGCAATGAATAGATAAACGAATTTCACCTAAATTACTTTTCCAATAAGTTGAATGAAGGCACATACATTCCATTAATGCTATCAACTCATTGCCATCACCCTCTTTATAAGGTTCTTTAAATGATTCGTAAGAATCACCAACACCATATTTCGTTTGAAATATTTTTTTAAAATCTGTATATTTTTTTTTCAAAGTTTGCCAACTTATCTCACATGGTTTAAAATTAACCTCAATAGCATATACGGTTTTTGATTTTTCTGTTCCAGTTACTATTAATTTACACTCTGTATTAAACATTTTTCCATCTAAATCAATAGAATTATCAGATTTACTTGTAATTGTAAAACCTTGTTTTACAAGTTTTTCCGTAAATTCAGCTAGAGTACCGTTCATGGGTATATTGTTAAACATCAGGTGAGGATTATCATCATAAACCAACTGCGAATACATCCCCATAAATAATGATAATGCGCAAATAGTTAGAAATGCTCTTTTGGTTTTCATTTTGATTTGATATTTAAAGTTAGATTTTGGTTTTTTTTATTTAACTTGTTCTCCTTTTTTATTAATATTGAAGTTCTTACCATTAATTTCAACCTTTGCTATACCATTTTCAAAATCTTCCGCGTAGTCATATTTGAAAGCAATAATTGTAGCACCAGACTTATTAATATATCCCCATTTGTCATAATTACGAACAGCTGCCAAACCTTCTTTAAATGAGTTAGCCTGACCATATTTCTTTGGAATGATTAATTTAGCAGTTTTGTCTATAAAACCCCATATTTCATTAGTTGCCACAGCTGCCAAATTTTGGCTGAATGGTTTTGCATCAGTAAAATGGAATGGAATAACCACATTGCCTTTCACATCAATAAATCCCCATTTTCCACTTACAAAAGAATTATTTCCATCAAAACCCTTACTGCTATTCATTGCTGCCAAGCCTTCAGTGAAAGAAAATCCACCATCGTAAATCATTGGTATAACCTTTTCTCCAAGTGTGTTTATAAATCCTGTTTTTGAGTTTTCATCTCTTACCAAAGCCAATCCAAAAGAAAATGGAAACGCTTCATAATAGGCAGGTTCTATTATAACTTTATCTGTTTTGGCATTTTTGTACCCCCACAAATCACCCATTTCGGTAAAGGGTATTAGTTCAGGAGTTTTAGGAACATTGCTGTTTGGAGTTGCATTGGTAGTTTTTGTTGTAGTTTGATTTTGCTGACCTAATGCAATTGAAAAACTAAAACACAAAGTAAATAATATTAAATAGCTTGTTTTCATATTGATAGCTGTAATAGTTATAATTTTACTTAATGAAGTTAGTTGATTTTTTCTCCTTTTTTGTTGATACTGTATTCAACAAAATCCATTGATTTAACTAGAGCTTTTCCATTGCGAAAATTAGAGGCTTCAAAAAATTTTATAGGAATCACTATTTTTCCAGTAATATCCATGTGTCCCCAAAGTTCATCCTGTTGCACCGCTGCCAAACCTTCACGAAAAAAATCAATATATTGATATTTTATTGGAATAATAACTCTACCTGTAGGATCAATCACACCCCATTTATAATATCCTGTTGACACCCTCGCAAAACCATCCTCAAATTGTTCAGCACTCTGGTATATCATAGGAATTACTTCCTGCCAGTCCTCATTAATAAATCCGTATTTGTTTTGATATTTAACACGTATCATATCGGTATAAGAATAGGAGATATCTTCGTATTTTGGAATTGAAACAAACTTTCCAGCTCTATCAATCAACTTAAATTGATTGTTATTCTTCACTACAATATAGGTTGTTCCGACTGAAAAAGCCGCTTCGGCAGTAAATGCATAAATTTGTTTTCCGGTTTTATCAATCAGATCGTAATATTTGCCATCAATAGTT
>JBBRHJ010000251.1:0-5675 GCA_038222885.1 Bacteroidales bacterium
GACTATCAATAGCATTGAAAAAAAGCAGTAAAACACTTACAATTAACGCATATTTCAACGCCCCAAAAATTCCACCAAACAATTTATTTAAACCGCCAAGCGACATGGATTCAAAGACTTTTTCGAGTGATTTTGCTACCATCAGCATAGCAATGCCAATTCCAATAAAGAGAACCAAATAAGACAGCGGCAAAGCCAATTTTTCGGAAAAATGAAAAGTCCCAACCAACAACTTCGACACATAAGGTGCAAGCCATTTAGCACCAAAAACCCCTAATAGAATAGCTCCGAACGACGTGATTTCACGTATCAACCCTTTAAAAAGTCCAAATATAAAACCCATTCCAATGGGAATCAAAAGCATCATGTCCAACTTATTCATATTCTGGTTAATTATGGTTGTGGCAAAGATACAGAAAATGAACTACAAAGTCAAAAATATTTTTTGGCACAGAAATTGGATAGTAAAATTTCAAGGAAAAACATTCTCCGATAATATGAGTATTCACAGCTTAAAATTTACGATTATGAAAACAAAAGTAACAACCTTGTTAGTGGTTTTGATAATTTCCACTATTTCGTGTACAGCACAACGCACAATTACGGTTCAAGCACAAAACAACGATATTAGTAATAATCTCGATTTGCAAGCGGTGGCTTCTACCTTTGGCGAATCAAAAGATTTGGAGGATTTTGAACGAAGACTGAATGATTACGACAGCCAACTTTCAAACCTAGATTTAAACAACGATGGTGAAGTAGATTATCTTCGTGTAATTGAAAACAACGAAAACAATGTTCACCTAGTTGTAATTCAAGCCGTTTTAGGTAGAGATATTTTTCAGGATGTGGCAACAATTGTTGTTGAAAAAAGAGAAAACCGCAGAACAATGGTTCAGGTAATTGGCGATCCTTATATTTATGGAAATGACTACATTATTGAACCAGTCTATGTTTACACGCCTTCGATTTTCTCATTCTTTTGGGGATATAATTACCGCAGCTGGTATTCACCTTACTATTACGGATATTATCCACAATATTATCGTCCTTATCATCCTTATGAATCAAGTTTCTACTTGTCACATATTGGCTCACACATAAACCACAATCATCGGTATTTCTACAATAATCGTTATCACAACGAATATAGCGAAAGATTACATGAATCGATGCGAAGAAATGATTACGGCTCACGTCATCCGGAAAACAACTTCAGTAACCGTAATAGCAACATTTCAAGCAAAAGAGAAATTGACAACAAACGTGAAAACAACACCGTTTTCGACCGTACAGGAAGCAGATCGGACAGAATGAATAATAATAGTGGAAATAGAAATACAGAAAGCAGAACTTCAACGCCAGCTGCAACCCGTACTCATGAAGATGTTTATCAAAACAGAACTGTACGTCCTGATAATTCTGGCAATCGGAGTAATGGAAACTGGCAAAATGGTGGCGGAAGCCGTACTGAACGCAGCACCAGTACGCCAACACGCACAGCTCCAACACCACAAGTGAATAGAAATAGTGAAAATAATTCGCATCAACAACGCCCGACAACTCAATCTCGACCAGATGTTGTAAGACCGCAACAACCTACAATTTCGAGAGAAAGCAATTCAAGACCTGCACCGGTGGTAACACAACCAAGCAGACAATCTGAAACTAGGTCGGTAGAACGCAAACCTGCTGAAAGCACACCAAGAAACGAAAATAATTCCGATAGAGGAAGTAGAAATAATAATGAAAGAAGATAAGTTAGATTATGTTAGTTAGTATGAATGATTAGTTTTGTTTAGTTTACAACAGCCGTTGAGATGTTTTCAGCAATGAAAATTCTCAACGGTTTTTTCATTGAAATCTATCCATATTTCCATTCTCAAATTAACATCTAACTGCTAATTAGCTACATAGCAATTTAACCTTCAAGAACTAAACTTGCAGCCAATCAACTATGAACTAATTTCAGGTATTCCTGTTCAGTTTGCCCGGGTGTAGGAATCAATTCGGCTTTATCAAAGCAATTTAGAGTCACCAAATCCATGATGGTTGAATAACCTGATCGGGAAACAATTTTTTTAGCTCCAAGAAATAAAGCCGCCATTTCTTCATCAGAAATATGCGAAACAAGTTTTATGTTGTTTATATTTTTCCCAATTTTCAATTTATGTGGTTGACCTAGAATAAGAATGGTTTGAAAAGGTTGGTTTCTATATCTTTTTATCAGCATTTTTTCAAAAATGGTTCGCTGTGGTTCAACGCCCGAAATAACCGCTACCACTTCATAATCTGCGTTGGGTTCTACATGTTCCAACCTCTGAAAACGCGACAATATTCCAATAAACTTCGCATTTTTTGGCAATGGATATTTGTGCGACAAATCGCCCGATAAACCACCATTTTCTTTTATATCAGGAATCCAACATTCATCAAAACGATGAATAAACAATCGGTGAATAAACCAAACAATTGGTTCGAAAAGCTTTAGATATTCTGGCATCTTCACCATAATTTGGTGAGTTATGTACACAGACCGAACCTTTTTATTCCACATTCCGAAACGGTTGTCTGAAATCACCTGATCGAAATGTTCGTTTTTAAGAAGTCTCCTCAACCAAAAATGTTCTTTAAAGATACCCTTAATGATTCTTGGTAAATTAAAAACCATGGCTAGAACCTGTGATTTTCGGCTGGAATAATCAACGGAGTAGGAAGTATATTTGATAAAACGTAGAAAAGGAAATTCTTGTTTCAAAAATGCAAGTGGAAAACCATCAGCCACAATCACGATTTCATGACCGTCAGCCAAAAGTTGTCGGATTATCGGCACACAACGAGTTGCGTGCCCTAATCCCCAGTTTAAAGGACAAATGAGAATTTTCATAATATGCTAATTAGAAACCTTTCGGAATGCGAAGCATCCAAAAGTATTTCGGACTATCTAAAAAATTAAAACTCTCAAAGGTGCTCGCACTCTTTGAGGTTTTGTTTACCCTGCCACTGAAACTTCAAATCCTCTAGCTCGGGCTTTTTCGGCAATTACATTCATTTCTTCTACTGAAATTTTCTGAAGTGTTGCAGTTGGTGCTTCACGGTCAAGGCTATACATCATAACTTGTTGTGGACGAATTTGTTCCAGCGCTGCAAGCCAAGCTTCAACTTCTTCATCGGTCGTATTATCGAGCCGTTCTCCTTTAAATTCGCCTCGTAAAAACATAGTTTGAATAATCAACCGACCTTCAAATTTCTTTAATTGCGCAATAAACCAAGCTACGTTAATGTGTTTTCCAACAGGCTGATCCATCAACTTCATGGTGCGGTCGATAGCAGAATCAAATTTCAGGATATTATTATCTACTTTGTTGAGTGCCGCAAAAATGTGTGGCTTATGTACTCGTGTTGAGTTGGAGAGAACACTGACTTTGGCGGTCGGACAAAGTTTATTTCTAAGGTCAATTGTATCGTTGATAATTCCTTCAAAATCGGGATGTAATGTCGGTTCACCATTTCCGGCAAATGTAATTACATCGGGAATTTGACCTTCGGCAGCCATTTCTATCAATTTTGCTTCCAACGCTTCACGAACCTGCAAGCGTGTGGGAATGGGCGATTCCTGCATGGTGGTGTTAAAACCACATTCGCAGTAAATACAATTGAACGAGCATATTTTGGCGTCAATGGGCAACAGGTTTACACCGAGCGAAAGTCCAAGCCGACGGCTGTGAATGGGTCCGAAAATGATTTGGTCGAATAAAAACATAGGATTATTTCTAAAAACTTATATGATATTTGCCTTCGTCAATCTTCGAAAAGACTATATTATCATTACCATATTCGGTTAATGTTTCTTTTGTAACTGGAGTTAATGGAGTTAATGCTCCTGATTTTTGCAACTTATTTTTTAGCCACATCCCAAATATTTGCAAACTATTTTTTGATCTAATGTTTTTAAAATAGTCACCCTGGGTTCTCATCGGGATAATATATCCATCGTCTGTATAAGCATCGAAATCTCCGATTGGGTAAAGTGGATTTGATGAAAGCTCCCTGTTTGCAATCAATTCAATTTCATACCAAGGTCTAGGTTTAACATTTCCTGTTTTTGTATTTAATCGTCCTTTCCCAAAATACACATTAAGACTTGATTTCTCATTTTCAACCACCCTACTTAGAGGATAAGTGAATCTTGGCATAAGGGCTAGATTCAATGTAGCAGGATTATAACGTTTTAAAGCATCTAAGGTTACGAGTGAAATTCTCTTTTTATATTTTACTGAACCTGGTACAACGATATCTGCTTTTAATATTGAAACTGAATTTTCAGTTGAGAATAAATAATTCAAAAACTGTTTGATGTTAGTTTGGGCTTTTAAATCTAAAACAGAAACCGTACATTCAATATTCCCTTTCGTTCCACTAGCGGAGAAATTCGATGATCCTACAAATATTTTATCTTCTACCTCATCTTCAAAACAATACACTTTACCATGATATTTACGTGTATAGGTAACGTAAACACCTGATTTATTATTGATACTTCTTAATTCTGCACATAAAGAATTTAAAATGTCAAGTTTTTGCTGACTCAATCCTTCATAAAAAGCCATTCCGAGTAGCAATCTGGCTGTACCACCATTTTGAGCAATTCTAATGAAATCATTTTTAAATTCACCAATAATATCTGTGGAAGCATAGCCAGAGGCAACAGTTATGTTTTTCGATGTATTAAAACCTTGTTTTAATGCTTTTTTAAAGTCACCACCAAATTGCTCAGTATTTGTGTACATTATTAGTGGTTTTAATTAAAAAATCTTTTATTTGTTTTGCGAATACCTGAATTCCGACAGGTGCAACTGAATTTCCTATTTGTCTTCGAACCTCTGTTATTGAACCTAAGAAAACGAAATCATCTGGATAACCGAAAAGCCTTGCCCTTTCCCTATTTGTTAAAGGTCTAGGTTCTAAAAAATGATAACCCCAAGTTCCACCACCTCCTGAAGCAATAATTGTTGTTGAAGGTTTGTCTGGGTGTAATCTTCTATAAACATGAGAAATCATTCCTTTTACATAATGAGGAGAGTCCTTGGGAATGTCAGAAAAATTTCCACCAGCTGGAATTAATTTTAATTTTTCAATTGTTGAGGGTTGTATATTCTGATGTTCATTATTAAAATTAACCTTTTCGACATTTATTAACGCCTCCTTTGCTGAAATATAATTTCCTGAATTATGAGTTGGTTTTGGTATAGTAAATTGTTCTTTAATATCTTTTCTAACACCAATAATTAACACACGCTCTCGTAGTTGGGGTGTTCCGTAATTTGCAAAATTAACCAAGTTGACGGATATATTATAGCCATAAATGCCTGTAGCGGAGAAATCAGCTACAATTTGTTCAATTGCCTTACCTTTATTTGCTGAGAGAATGCCTTTTACATTTTCTGCAATAAATATTTTGGGATTTTTTAAATGAACAATATCAACAAAATTTCTATATAAATTACCTCTTTCAGTTGAAATACCACCACGTTTCCAAATCATTGAAAAATCCTGACAAGGAAATCCTCCTAGCAACACATCACTCTCTGGAATTGTGGTATAATCAATTTTAGTAATATCATCGGCAACAATATGATCACCAATATTTCTTCTATATGTCTTACAGGCAATTG
>JBBRHJ010000252.1:0-5672 GCA_038222885.1 Bacteroidales bacterium
CCCTAAATGGGGAATTTGGATTAAGACTTTAGTATTCCTGTCTGCTATAGTAAACGAGTTTTATAGTAAACAAGTAAACGAGAAGGAAACACAGCATAAGAATGATTTTTTGTCGTTAAATTAATGCGTTTATTATAGGTAGAAGTCTCTACGTCATGTTATAAGCAAGGCTGTGTATTGTTAATAATTTGGGAAGTCAGAAGACTTTCTATTTGAATCGATCTCTCCAAAAGCGAGACGAGACGATATGAAAAACAGAGGATGTTTTTTGGTTGTTTTAGCACCAAAAGACATCCTCAATTATTACTTTAGATCAATATTGTGTTATGAGTAAAGAATGTACCTTACATTTGAAATAAATTTCTACAGCTTCAAAATTCGTTTGGTTACAATTCTATTATTTACTGAAATACGAACAAAATATATTCCCGAAGGCTTTTCTTTTAAATTAATTTCAGTGTTTATTCCTTGTTGATGTGACATTTTTATTCCGGTACTGTTGTAAATTTCGAGTGAAACAGGCATCTGATTTGGATTGATTAGTTTAAAAACTCCATTGGAAACAGTAGGATATATATCAATCAGGGACACTTCAGCAAGTTGTTGAATGCCTGAATTTATCATTTCAGACTTAAATTGTAACTTATCAATTATTAACTTTGAACCGGCGAAGTTAATATTCCTATTTTGCCAATCAGAGGATATAAAGTTTATGATCAAGGAATCAGGCACTTGATTATGATTGTCAAAAGGTATTTCAACATATTGAAAGTTTGAAGTCGCGTTTAAATTCTTATTTGTCCAATTAATTTGTGCTCCATTTTTTTGTATATTCAAATATACTGATGCCCAATCAGTTTGTGAATTGTAAACCGTAGGAGTATATTTATACCAAAATGTCAAGGTATCAATCAGATTTGTAAATGGTATTCCTCCCATCGAACAAGCACAGGCATTGTTCCAATATCCAGTAGTTAAATATCCTGGTTGATTTCGTGGAATTCCATTTTCTTCACCCACATACGAAGTTAATTCCATGGCGTATGAACCATCTTTGGCATCGGTAGTTCGATTTACGCCTCCCTGATTTTCGCCTCGATCCGGATTCCAACTATCGATTAATGGATCTGTTGTGATGCTTGACCAGTTTTCAAAATCTCCGTTAAACGATGCTGGTTGACTGCTAACGCCGGTTAAACTAACACTGTCTATTTGCAAAATACTTCCAAGTACTCCATCACCCTTCGTAAAATCGCTTGAAACAACACCAAAAATAATAGAGTCTGGAGTTTGAGTTAATGCTGGGCTGAGTGTAAAATTAAAAAGAGTATAATTTGTTTTTATGCCTCCAATTTTATATACATAGCTTCCAATACTTCCAATTCCAATTTTACGAAATGTGAGTAATACTACAGCCGAATCAGCAGTCGCTACATTGTATTTGTAGTAACCACGAATACCAGTTGGCTTTTGATTATAAGGAAATCCATTGATCCACTTGGACATATCTCCATTGTTGGCTTCAGTGTTTAGAAAATAGGCAATCTGAGAATAAGTTTCATATAAACTTGTTGTTAATTTAACTGCATATTGACCATGATACGCATCTGAAGTTTTCTCTACATTAGTTGGCGTGTCATGGTTTAATGTGTTTAAATGGGACCCATAAGGGTAGTTTCCTACAAATTCAACTGTTTTAGTAGTCCAGTTCTCAAAACTTCTGTTTGGAATTAAATCAGTAGCAAAAAGACTGAAACCCGATAGGATAAAAAATAAGATAAAAATTTTTGTTTTCATGGCAGTAATTTTTTAGTGGTTAATATTCTGTCGTAAGGATGATACAAATATAATCAATTTTCTTTAAAATAAACGTATTTCTATAAAATTATTTATAATCTACAATATTTAGGTAATTTAAAAAATTAGAAAAATAAATTCAAATAAATGATTTGACATTTTTTAAACAAGCTTTCAAGCCAGCATTTATACTAAAAACTGTCGAAATTGACATATTCCAAAAAAAATTAAGGGAGTCAATTATTTCAAGTTAATTACGTTCTGTATTGCTAACGAAGCAATTATTTCGTCTTTTTTGTATTCTGTAACTTTTTTCAGGTTGCAGACTTCGAATAACAGTCAAAATACAAAATTTAATTGCACCATTTTTGTATCTTTGGGGTCGAAAAATCGGATGTTATGCCACTTGTGAGAATTGAAATTCAGGAAAATTGCGATCAGGAGTATCTTTTAAAAATCAGAGATTTAGTGATGGCTACTGTAGTTGAAGCTTTACAATTGCCCGATCATGACATAAATATTCGGGTATTGGAATTTAAACCCGATCTGTTTGTTCTGAAAAATCCTTATGTGAAGTTGATATAAATTACCCTGTTTCAGAACGGTCAAAGGGAACTAAAAAAGAATTATTTCAAGAAATAGTCAATAATCTGGAGTCATATTCTGTTATTGAAAAGGAGAAAGTATTTATTGTTTTAAACGAATAAGCCCCTGAAAATTTGGGAGTTCATGTTGGTATTCAAGAAAATGAAATGGAATTTAACTTTAAATTGAACATATATTTAATGCATTCCCGTAACTTCTTTTTATTCTCTGCCCTTTCACTTCTACTGCTCGGGCTTTTCCTGGCCGATTTGGCTTGGGGAAGCATTCGCATTCCCTTGAGAGACGTGTTGTCAGTATTCGCAGGTAACCGGACAAATGTGATTAATTCAGAAATATTGATGAATTTCCGTTTGCCGAAAGCCCTTACAGCTGTATTGGCCGGAGCTTCGTTGTCAGTTGCAGGGCTGATGATGCAAACACTTTTTCGAAATCCGTTGGCTGACCCGTATATTTTGGGCGTAAGTTCCGGCGCAAGTTTGGGTGTGGCTCTGGTTACTATGGCTTCTGCCATTTTGCCTGCTATTTTGGTGAATAGTGGTTGGGCCATGATTCTGGCGGCTGTGATGGGTGCGGCCTTGGTGCTAATATTGGTTGTAGGCGTTTCGTTTCGGGTTAAAAATGCAGTTTCGTTGCTGATTGTCGGCATCATGTTCGGAACAATTGCCGGTTCAATCGTAAGTGTGATACAAAACTTCAGTAACCCGGATGCTATCAAATTGTTTGTCATGTGGACTTTCGGGAGTTTGAGTGCGGTGAACTGGAATTATATGCAGGTGCTTTTACCGGTGGTTTTGATTGGAATCGGGATGGCTTTCTTTTTGCAAAAACGCTTGGACGGATTATTGTTGGGTGAAAATTATGCACGTGGATTGGGAATCTCCATTGCCGGCACACGTTTTATGATTGTCATAGCAACCGGATTATTGGCTGGTGGAATAACTGCTTTTACAGGACCGATTGCTTTTGTGGGTGTAGCAATTCCACACATTGCGCGTGGTATTTTCCGCACGGCAAGTCATAAAATTTTATTGCCTGCAACCATACTTTGTGGTGCATCATTGTTGTTGATTTGTGATATCATTACGCAAATACCAACATATACCTTGCCGATAAACACGGTAAGTGCGTTATTCGGTGCACCGATAATTATTTGGATAATATTGAAAAGAAAATAACCCCTAACCCCTAAAGGGGAACAAAAAAATGTGGTCTGTTCAAATGTAATGGATATGAATTTTATAGATAATATGCAGAACGATACTAACTCAGTTCCCTTACAGGGGTTAGGGGTCAAGTCCTCTTTTGGGGGATTTAGGGGGCTTTTAACCACACAAAACCTCTCCATCGGTTATTCCAAAAAAGGAAAAACAGATGTTATTCAGTCCAATCTCAATCTGGAGTTGCGGGCAGGTGAACTGGTGTGTCTGATTGGTCCGAATGGAAGCGGAAAATCAACATTACTGCGTACTTTGACCGGCTTACAAAAATCATTATCCGGAAAAACCTGTATTGATGGACAGGATATTGCCAAAATATCTATGCATGAAAAAGCATTGTTGATTGCACTTGTTTTGACTGACAGGGTGGAGATTGAAAATGCCACTGTGTTAGATATTGTTGCTTTTGGTCGTCATCCGTACAGTAGCTGGTGGGGAACAACTACTGACGAGGACGATAAAATTGTAATTGAAGCCATCGAAATGGTGCATTTGGAAAACATGCAACACCGACTAGTTTCCGAACTATCAGACGGTGAACGGCAGCGGGTGATGATTGCCAAAGCATTAGCTCAGGATACTTCCATTATCATGCTGGACGAACCTACAGCACATCTCGATTTACCCAATCGGGTGGAAATTATGTTGTTGCTTCACAAACTGGCTCATAAAACAGGAAAAACCATTATTTTATCGACTCACGAATTGGATCTCGCCCTTCAGGCTGCCGATCGAATCTGGCTTATGAGTGCCGGCAATAAAGGAATAGAATGCGGAGTTCCAGAAGATTTGGTGTTTAATGGCAGTTTTAACCGCACTTTCGAAAGTAAATCTTACTTTTTCAATGCTGCCAACGGCAATTTTTCAATGAACTACCCCATGACCGGCGCAGTCTCTGTTTCTGGCGATAAAACCCGTATGTACTGGACTCTACGTGCTTTGGCACGAGCCGGATTTATGGTGGTACAGGATGCTGAAGTAAAAATAAAAGTTTCAGAAAACGCATGGTCTCTTAACGATAAAGAAATTCAAAGTGTAGAATTATTACTTCAGGAATTGGATAAAATTTTTATACTTTTAAGAAAAGAATAAAATCATCAATGCGCAATTGTATGATAAAATTTATTTTTTTGTAATTTGATACTGCTATTTTTAAGGAATTATTTTTTTATTCAGAAAGAAAACCGTAATTTTGAGCTTTCAAAATAAAGTTAAAGAAAGAATATGGCAAAAGAAGTTGTGGCAAATGCCGGTGCAATGTATAATGCACTTACCAATGGAAGTAAGATTATTGGTAAAATAATGGCTGACAGCGATTTCAGAATCGATGGCGAAGTGGAAGGCGATATAATTTGCAAAGGAAAAGTTGTAATTGGTCAAAAGGGATTTTTGAAAGGTTCTATATCGTGTGTAAGTGCCGAAGTCATTGGAACTGTAGAAGGTGATATTTTAGTTATGGAAACTTTGTCGTTACGTGCCACTGCTTATATTACAGGTGATGTAAAAACCAAAATTTTAATGGTAGAACCAAATGCAGTATTTAACGGGACATGTTCAATGCGTGATACTGATAAAACGACTGCAGGAGAATAACTATTTAAGAAATTCATTTAGTCAGTATAAACTTCTTGTTTCTGTACTACATGATAATCTACGTTGAAGTAAATGGAAGTACTTCAACGTTTTTGTTTAATTTTTTTGAATTATGAGATGAAAAGTATTCAATATAAAGCACTTGTAGTATCTGAAATTGAGGGTCAATTCGTACAAAATATTCAAATATGTTCAACGGATTTGCTGCCTGCAGGTGATGTGTTAATCCAAGTTCATTATTCGTCTTTAAACTACAAAGATGCATTATCAGCCACAGGTAATAAGGGAGTTACAAAAAATTATCCACATACACCCGGAATCGATGCAGCCGGAATAGTTGAATATTCAGATAATTCAGATTTTAAAAACGGTGATGAAGTTATTGTAACCGGATATGATCTGGGCATGAACACTTCGGGTGGTTTTGGTCAATATATTCGTGTCCCGGCATCGTGGGTT
>JBBRHJ010000253.1:0-5663 GCA_038222885.1 Bacteroidales bacterium
AACCTTTATCTCTGATAGAAACAACAATGAGTGTTTATTGTTTCACATTTCATTATTATAAAGAAAAGTTTAAATAAAACAAAATTACATTCCTAACGACCACATTAAACTAATATGTTTTAATTACAATACAAAAAAGCCATCGTTCATAAGATAAAATCCTTAGAAATAACGGCTTAATAAACTAAAGTGTTTTTGTATAAAATAATGCTGTTGTTATATAAAAATCCAATCCTGTTAGGAATTGGGTAAAGAAATTATATCGACCCTTTGGGTCAAATAATATTCTATCGTATAAAGAATTACTATTGTACATCAAAAAACACTATTAGACTACAATATTTTTGATTATCTGTTGGAAAATAATAATAATTCAATTATAATCGTATCTATACAACAAATTGAAAAAGAACAACAGTTAACAAAAAACAAACATAAAAATAATTCGGGAATACTAGCACTAAAAAGTTGTTTAGGAACTTTTTAATATATATTTTTCAATTGAATGAAAGCGTGCAAAGATAGAAAAAAATACTCAAATAAATGTCGGAATGAGTTGCAACTTGAGTAAATTATCCCAAAAATATATTCAGGGCAAGATTATCTTTCGGATTAATCTGGAAAATCATTCCTGAAAATCCAAAAAACTTGAATTATTAGATAAAAGTCACCACTTTAAAAATCCAGTTTTACGTACAGTTAAACTCACACCATAGTTATTACCCATCAACTCACCCCTATCCACTCCCAACGAACAACCTAACTCGACGTTCGATAAAGACGGAAACTGTTTGTTGACGTCAAAAAAGTATGAACTATTTCGTTTGAAATTATTGGCATCTTTGGCGTAATTACCATAGTTTTTACTGAATGAGGCTAAGGCCTTATATCTAAATCCAATGACTTCTCCTTCCACACCAAAGTGATGTACTCTCACGCTATTGTTCTGTGTACTTAATCCATGATTTTCATTGTAAAGTGGGGAGGTAATAAATGGCGTACCAATGGTGCGTGAAAAGTGAGACCAACCACCTGGAAAATCTCCATTTGTAAAATAACTATCTCCTCCTCCATATATTATCCCATCTTTATCGTGAAAGGGACCTGACATATCAGTTGTATTCAACAATTCATAAAGCAGTCCACTTACGTACGGAAATGATTTATTATGTATAGAAATGCCCCATAATCCATCTGGGAGATTCATGGTTTTACCAATAATTCGCAAGGGTTTATCTTCGTTTACAACTTGCCAGTAAGTTCCTATCGTAAAGTCGTTTATGTCAACATCTAATCGCAGATTTTGGTTAATGATATGATTTCCGAGTACATTAATCTGATCGCTGATGCTGGCATCTTCGCCGCCAGAACTACCCATGAAAATTTTAATAAAATCGCGAAATGTGGGCGAGGGTTTAACTATTGATGAGATAACTCCTGTACCGCCCCACTGTGCAACATGCTCAAAACCATATTGTAAACGGACGGGTAGCTTTCCCCCCAGGCGCAAATAGGCAAATTTGTGATGTAATAAGACATTTTTCTGCCCAATATTGTCAATAAATTTCCCATGAGTAATTCCTCCTCTGATTTCGGCATAACCATAAGTAAACGGAATGGCTGTAAAATTCTCAATTCCAGCAAAAATCTTAGGTATTGGCCGTGCATTCCTCGAAAACAAGAAACCTCCTCCCGACAAACTTTCATCTTGATTTCCGTACTGTTCTTCTCTCATTCCCAACACCATATCGAAGACTAAAAGTCTAGCCTTTAAATATAATTCGTGTATATAAACTTGGGAAGTGTCTGATGCAGTACGGGCTAATCCTGATGCTCCAAAGCCATAGTCCAATAAACGATCTTTGTGATCGAAATTCTTTGAAAAGTTCAATAGCAAAGAAGCACTTGATGGTGAAGCAGAGACTGTTCCATATTGGCGGCTATGTAACCAAAAAGGGGCATACTTCCCTTTGGAAGTAAGCCCCATTAAATCAACATTATAATGTATTGTATCAGTTTGTGAATATATTCTGTTTGATTGAATCAATATTAGTAAAACAATAAATATTTTGAAAGAAAAGTTTCGGCTAAATTTAATCATAATATTATTCAAGAATAGGATGAAGTGCATTTTTAGGGACGATTACAACAAATAAAAACTATACTTCAAATTCATCGCCCATAGCGGGAATTTCAATATTTTTGAAACCTTTTTCAATCAATAAATCCTTATAATACTTTTGAACTTCATATTCACCGTGCACAAGGAAAGTTTTCTTAATTTCGTTTATATTCTGACAGCTCAAAAATTCTATCATTTCCTTATAATCGCCATGGCCAGAGAAAGACTCAATCTTATTTATAGTGGCATTTATTTCGTGCATCTCGCCAAAGATTGAAATAAACCTCAAACCTGGTTCTTGAATTCTTGCTCCCAATGACGTCGGTGAACAATACCCTACTATTAAAATTGTATTTCTCCAATTGGAAACATTGTTGGCCACGTGATGTTTTACACGTCCTGCTTCCAACATACCCGATGAAGAAATGATAATGCATGGTTTATCAGACTCATTCAATGCCTTCGAATCTTCAACCTTCGAAATGTAAGTCAAGGAGTTAAATCCAAATGGATCTGGATCGGATTTCATAACTTTTTTCACCTCAGCATTCATAGAATCAGTATGCATTTTGAAAATTTCAGTTGCATTTACCGACAAAGGACTATCAACAAAAACCTCAATTTGAGGTAGTTTTCCTTCGTTGTAAAGCTTATTGAGTACAAATACAATTTCCTGTGTTCGTCCGATTGAAAAAGCAGGAATAATAAGTTTTCCTTCTCTGACCACACAAGTTTCATTCACAATCCTCAACAATTCGTCTTCTTCATACCCTTCCTTTTCGTGAAGTCTGTTGCCATAAGTAGACTCAGCTATCAAATAATCACATTGTAAAAATGGCTCAGGCGATTGAAGAATTCTGTTGAAAGGTCGTCCAATATCACCTGTGAAAGCCAATCTTTTTTTAACTCCAGCTTCGATAACTTGTAAATTAACTACAGCACTTCCGAGCATGTGCCCAGAATTTGTAAACTTAACGCTCACTTTATCATTGATATAGAACCGACGGTTGTAAGAAACTGAAATAAATAATTTCATACATGCCTCGGCATCATCAATACTGTAAATCGGCTCAACTGGCGGTTGGTGGTTACGCGCTCTTTTTTTATTGAACCATTTTATATCTAATTCTTGAATATGACCGCTATCGGCAAGCATGATAGAACACAAATCGCGGGTGGCACTAGTACAAATAATTGAGCCTCTGAATCCCAATTTGTACATATAAGGTATCAAGCCCGTATGGTCGATATGAGCGTGGCTTAAAATAATATGGTCGAGCTCTTCGGGATTAAATCCCAAATTTCGGTTCATTGCATCGGTTTCGAGTCCCTTACCTTGAAACATTCCACAATCGAGTAAAATTTTCTTACCCTCATCGGTAATCACTAAATGCTTACTACCGGTAACTTCTCTTGCGGCTCCTATAAATTTGATTTTCATGTGCTTACTATTTTAAATTTTAATACTAATGTTCTGTGAAAACTATAAAAACTAAAACATCTAAAATTACAAATAAGTTTAGCATGTCAAGTGTAATTTTAACAAATTTAAATAAAATACTTATTAAACTGTTTCAGGTTCAGAGAGTTTAACATTTCTATGCGATACTTTATATCCTTTCAGGTTCAGTCGCAATTGTATTTCGAAATGCTCTGGAATACTAAAACTGCTGTGGTTGGCTTCAACATTTACGTTTTTAATATCGGCATAACTCAGTCCAGCCTCTTCTACCAAAAACTCCGACACATTATCTTTCGTAAACCCTTGATCTATACCTAAATTCATATAAATTTTGATAAGTTTAGTTTGCTTATTTTGAGTTGATATTTTCTGTAAAATCTCGTCAAAATGAATATCTAAATCTGTTTCAAAAGTCTTAACAATGGGCAATTCCTCTGGATAAATAAAGCAAACTGAAACACCAGATTTGCCTGCCCTAGCCGTTCGACCGCTGCGATGCAAGTAACTTTCGGAGTTTTCAGGCAAATTGAAATGTAGAATATAATCAAGCTCCTTAACGTCAATTCCACGTGCAGCTATATCGGTGGCAACTAGCAATTGGATACGATTTTTAGCAAAACCACGCATCACTTTATCACGCATTTCCTGATTCAGGTTTCCGTGTAATGCACCTGCAATTACTTCAAAACCAGCTAATTGTTTGGCAATACGTTTGGCATCTAATTTAGTTTTGCAAAACATGATTCCCCTTTGATCTTTTCGCTCAGACAAAAATGCTTTCACATATTCGAGTTTATCGGCCGATTCACAAATTAAATACTGGTGCTCAATATTCTGATTTGCCAGTTCATCGGCTACAATTTTTATATCGAAGTAGTTCTTTTTCAAAAAGTTATCGACAATTCGTTTTACATCGGGCGAAAGCGTGGCTGTAAAAAGCAATTTAGTAGCATGAGCGTGACACTGTGATAAAATAGAATCTATATCAGCTTTAAAGCCCATATTAATCATTTCGTCAGCTTCGTCAAGCACTACGTAATTCAAGTTTTTCAAATCAATGGCATTGCGTTCCAGTAAATCGAGCAAACGCCCAGGAGTTGCTACCACGATATGTGTTTTCCGTTCCAACTTCTGAATTTGTTCTTCGATTGGGACGCCTCCATAGATGGATTCAGTAAAAACCCGAGGAATATGCTTGGAGAAGAGAAAAAATTCACGAGCCACCTGTTGCCCAAGTTCACGAGTAGGTACAAGCACAAGTACCTGTATATTTGTATTTTTAGGATCGACAAGCTGCAATAGTGGCAAACAAAAAGCAGCAGTTTTTCCTGTTCCCGTTGGTGCAACAGCCACTAAATCGGAGGTTTGAGAAAGGATATTAGGTATAGCTTGAATCTGAATATCGGTAGGATTTTCAATTTTATTTTCAAGTAATGCCTGTATTATGTTGTCGTTAATTCCTAATTGGGTAAAATTCATTTTGTATATAATAGTTAGTTTTAAAATACATTTTGTTCATTTAATTATCAAGGCATTAAATCAATTGCCATTTCGCCGAAAAATAATTTAGCACGAATCTGTTCAATGTGCTGGCTCTTGCGAGTCGAAACCCATACAGTTACAGCATCTAATCCATCAAAAACCTTATTTTTAGGTACAAGTGGCGTTATTTTGTAACAATATTGTTTTCCTTTGGAAGTATAAATATATTCACGTCCCTGAAAAATTAGATTTATTTTATAGCCAGTATCTTTATAAAAACCCTCCAAGGGAATAATATCTCCTTTTTGATATTGATTGAAATTAATAATCCGAACCAACATAAAACCAGCTACAACATCTCGAATAATTTCATCAGTCGTATATGTTGTTTTCCAAGTATAAGCCTTATAGTTTTTATCATATTTACGCACATAAGCTTTGCGTTTAGTCTGGTCAAAATCGGTTATTTCTTCGAGGCGATATTCCCCTTCGTGAATGCTTCGTAGCGATTTATAGGTAGTAATATTATTTATATCAAGATACGAAATCCATCGATCACGCATATAAAAAAGCTTGGCTAAGCCCGATGTTTCGGCT
>JBBRHJ010000254.1:0-5618 GCA_038222885.1 Bacteroidales bacterium
AGAATAAATTTTATTCCAATGCTAAGAAGAAGAGTAAAATTTATTCTAATGCAAATAAATTAATTTAAGAGTCTCTTAATGCTTGTGTGAACAAATCAATTTTGTACATTTGCACAAACAAAAAACAATTATCACAAAAAACAGAAATAAAAACATTTTCAACATTTTATAAATAGCATTCTGCTATTGTTCGCGCCTTCGAAACCTGAGAAATTTCATTTAAGCGAACCAGTGTTAGATTCAATGAGCAAAATGCTCACGCCAACGGCGTGGGCTTTTGACTTATCAACACTGTGTAGGCTTCTCAGGGCCTCGAAGGCGGGTAAGAATCTTGTCCACGCTTTTTTTGTGGATGAAAGTTTGGAACAATCAGCAGCAGCTGTTAAATCCAAGCCATGAAATGACACAAGACAATCCCATTCTCAACAATCCTTACGAAGAACCAAAACTTCATTATGATACAGATAGTGAAGGTAGTTTGGACTATAACAATATCTGTAAAGGTAGACGTATATTTAAAACTGAATCGGCTGTAATGCCAACTAAACAAAAAGGACAGAAAGAAATTTTTGAATGGAATGATTCAACCCCTGAATATATTTCTCATATAATCAACCTTTGTAGGTTAGAAATTGGAAGATGGAGATTGGAAAGATATCCAAATACAACACGAGTAACAAAAGAATTGCTTACTTTTTGGTTTGATAATCCAGAACGAATCGTAACGAAAAAACTATTTTTTGCTCAACAAGAAGCAGTTGAAACCGCCATCTGGTTGAATGAAGTTGCAGAAAAGTCAAATGCAGGTCAACACATTCTGAATCTTCTAAAAAGTGGGCAAAATTCTGTAAGTGACAATCAAACTGACCAATTACCTCGAATTGCATTTAAGATGGCCACAGGTACGGGTAAAACAGTTGTAATGGCTTGTTTTATATGCTATCATTATTTCAATAGACAAGAATACAGAAACGATGTGCGTTTTGCCGATTACTTTTTAATAGTTGCACCAGGTATTACAATTAAAGACCGACTTGGCGTTTTGTTTGTTGATACAAAGAATAAAAATCCAAGTGACATTGAAGATTATTATCGCGTACGTGGTTTAATACCTCAACATTTTGAGGAAAGATTAGCGAATTTAAATGCAAAATTAGTTATAACAAATTATCACACTTTTGAACCTAAAATATTACAGGGAAATAAACGGAGTCCTTTTGATGGTAAAGTAAACCTCAAAGGTGAAAAAGTTGACACAGGAAATAAAGAAGATTTTTCGCAAGTAATAAAACGTTCTATCGGAAAATTCAAAACTGGTAGTCGTATTCTAATTATGAACGATGAAGCTCACCACTGTTATCTCCCCAAATCAAAATCAAAGACTACCGATAATGAAGAAGTGGATGAAAATGCACGTGCAGCAGTTTGGTTTAGTGGTTTAAGAGAAATTTCACAACGCTACAAATTACATCACGTTTACGACCTTTCAGCAACACCTTATTATTTGACGGGTTCGGGATATACTGCATATAGTCTATTCCCATGGGTTGTGTCTGATTTTGGTTTAATTGAAGCCATTGAGTCAGGATTAGTAAAAATTCCATTTTTGCCAGAAAGTGATGATACGCAAGGATTGGAAATGCCTGTTCTTCGAGATTTGTATCATAAAATAATGGAACAAGACCCCAATGCCTTTCCACGAAAAGGTCAAAAGAAAAAGAAAAGTGAAGCAAATGCAGAAGGTTTAAAATATATTGAATTACCTCCTAAATTGCCAGCACTAGTGAAGGGTGCTTTAGACCAATTTTATAATCATTACGAAGAATACTTTCAGGGAGTAAGAAAACATTCAGAAGAAAATATGAATTTATTCTCTTCGCCGCCAGTTTTTATTGCCGTATGCAATAATACTTCGGTTTCAAAAGAATTGTATAAGTATATTGCAGGTTATGAATATGAAGGTGAAGATGGTAAGTTAGTAACTGTGGGCGGTCAATATGATTTGTTTTCGAATTATGATAAAATAACAAATGCTCCTTTACGAAAACCACCTACATTGATTATTGATAGTGATGCTTTAGAGAATGGTGAACAAATTAATGATGACTTCAAGAAGATATTTACTTCCGAAATACACGAGTATAAGAAAGATTATGCCCGCCTGAAAGGTCAGGGAAGTGTTGATAAAATTACTGATGCCGAGATATTGCGTGAAGTAGTTAACACAGTTGGTAAGCAGGGAAAATTAGGTTCTCACATACGTTGTGTGGTTTCTGTTTCTATGCTTACCGAGGGTTGGGATGCGAATACAGTTACACATATCATGGGGTTACGTGCATTTGGATCACAATTACTGTGCGAACAGGTTGCGGGACGTGCTCTGCGAAGAATAAGTTATTATCTGCAAGGTTACGACAAAGAAGGTAATCCCACAGATGATAAACGAAAGGTTGTTATCGAAAAATTTCCACCAGAATATGCACACATTATTGGTGTACCTTTCAAAATGTTCAAAGCCGGAAAAAGTGTAACTCCTCCGCCACCTGTGGAATATACTCATGTAGCTGCAATTCCTGACAGGCAAAAGGAAATGGAAATAATCTTTCCAAATGTAGTGGGATATCGCAAAGAGCAATATGATGGAGAGATTAAATACGATTTTTCAATGCTTGAAAACTATGAAGTGAGAGGTGATTTAATACCGACAAAAACAAAATTAGGGAATGCATTTTCACCTCAGGAAATTGAAATTAAAATTCAAACAATATTAGAAAAAAGAGATGCTGAAATAATTTGGTGGTTGACAAAAGAACTTATCAAGATTCACTTTGCCGACGAGAATGAGAATCCTCAGTTTCAAAATTTCAGCAAGTTGAAACACATAGTTACCGAATGGTACAATACCAAAGTTTTATTGCTGAATATCAGCGACGAGCGATTTAAAAGGCTGTTGGCATTTGATGAACCAAAAACGATTGTCGATCATATCGTACGTGGAATAAATCCACATATCAACTCAACTGAATTTATCCGACCTGTTTTCAACTACTACAATAAATTCAACAGTACCAAATACGTGAATGGAAATACTGTAAAAGAGGTATTCCTAACCGTAAAAAGTCATGTCAATTATGTGGTGATGGATAGTGATTGGGAAGCTGTTTGTGCCAAAACGCTGGAAGAACTACCACAAGTGGTTTCGTATGTCAAAAATCAGTTTCTTGGTTTTGCCATACCTTATACCAAAGATGGAAAAGACCGAAATTATTTCCCTGATTTCATTGTGAGGTGCACTACCAAAGATGGCAGTGTAAAGAATTTAATTATTGAAATATCGGGTATGAGTAAAGACAAAGCCGAAAAGGTGTGGTTTGTCGAAAACCGCTGGTTACCCGCTGTAAATGCAATGAAAGATAAATATGAATATCCCGAATGGCATTTTATTGAAATAGCCAATGATATACGAAACATCAAAAATCAACTTAACGAAAAAATCCAACAACTATAATTATGGAAAAGCAAGTAGAATCTATCAAACATTCAGCCGATTACCGTGCACACATTCCAAGTAAAGAAGAAGCAGGTTACGAAGATGCAAATGAAAAAGTAAAATCCGGAAAAAAGCTGTTGGAGTTACCGAAAAATCCGGTAGTGCATCGTGGACAAGACCCTGAACTGTTTTGGTTGAATAAATACGGAAACGATGATAGAGATGATATGTTACGTGTAGATATTCGCAGTTTATACCGCCATGAACATATTGCACCGGAAACACTGATTAAAAACCTCTATAAAGTTACCGAAACCCAAAGCAGTCAGTTAGATTTGTTTAGTGTAAACGAAATGTTTGGCAATGCATTAGAAAAAGACGAACTTGAAAAAGTGAGTGAATACTATCAACATCAGGACGGATGGACAAACCGCTTGATACAAGGCGATAGTCATTTGGTAATGGCAAGTTTGTTAGAACGTGAAGGAATGGCTGGACAGGTTCAGACAATCTATTTTGATCCTCCTTACGGAATTAAATACGGTGGAAACTGGCAGATAAAACTCAATAATCGTGATGTTAAAGACGGAAACGACGAAGCTTTGACGGGTGAACCAGAACAAATTAAAGCATTTAGAGATACGTGGGAGTTGGGAATTCATTCTTATCTTTCGTATTTGCGTGATAGATTACTCATTGCCAAAGAATTACTAACTGAAAGTGGCTCCTGTTTTATACAGATTAGTGATGAGAATGTTCATTTGGTAAGGAGTTTGATGGATGAAGTGTTTGGTAGTGAAAACTTTGTAAGTTTTATTACATATAAAAAGACTACTGGAAATAGGTCTGTTTTGTTAGATGGTGTAAATGATTATATAATTTGGTATGCAAAATGTATTAGTCAGGTCAAATATAGAAGGCTATATGATTCTAAAAAAAGAATCGAAGATGAATCTTTAAAATTTTACGTTGATAATGATTTAAATGATAAATATGAAAAATTATCAGTTGAAGATGCGATTAAGGAAAATATTTATGAAAAATTATTCTATCCAGAAAGGTTAACATCACAATCGAAAGGTGGTGAAACATCTATGATACCTATTGAATTTAAAGGTAAAGTATTTAAACCTGGGACTTCATATTGGAGGACAACACATGCTGGTCTTAAGAAACTTGAAGAATTAAACAGATTATATTTTTTAGGTGGTACATTACAACGAAAAAATTTTCTATCTGACTTTCCATATACCAGGTTAACTAATTTATGGGATGATATTTTAGGAGCAGATGATCTGAGATATGTGGTTCAGTCAAGTACTAAAGCAATAATGCGATGTCTATTAATGACCACCGATCCTGGTGATTTAGTCTTAGATCCAACATGCGGAAGTGGAACAACTGCATTTGTTGCAGAACAATGGGGAAGACGTTGGATTACTATTGACACAAGTCGAATAGCATTGAACATTGCCAAGCAGCGATTAATGACAGCAGTTTTTCCCTATTACAATTTATACGATGAAACGAATGGTGATATAAGACAAGGTTTTAAATACAAAACTGTACCCCATGTAACTTTAAAAAGTCTTGCAAACGATGAGCCGCCTGCAACCGAAACATTGTTCGACCAACCCGAAATAGATAAAAAGAAACTTCGTGTGAGTGGTCCCTTTACAGTGGAAACTTTACAGAATTACGAACCAATTAGTCCTGATGAATTAGATAAGGTAGAGCAAATAGAAGATAACGGTCAGTTTGAAGAGGTGATTAAGCAACATTTACTATCAGCAGGAATTAAAAACGGTCGGAAAAATGAAATGGTAATTTTCCGCAGTGTCGATTTTCTGAGTAGTGAAGCCATTCATGCCGAAGGATTCTATCAGACCGAAAGTGGAGAGCAAAAAGCCTATTTCCATATTGGACCAAAATTTGGTACAGTAAGTAAGAAATTAGTGAATGATGCTGTAAAAGAATGTCGTCAGCGTGGCGATGCTAATTGGCTGGTTGTCTTAGGTTTTAGCTTTGAAAGTGATATCGAAGGCAGTACACAAACCATGAGTTTAGGCACTTTTGAAGTTACCAAATGCCGTATCCACGATGACTTATTACAGGATGGACTCAAAAA